>JACRBC010000098.1 GCA_016213245.1 Candidatus Solibacter usitatus
ACTCAATAACGAATTGATGGACTCTCTTTGAACCTGCCCTCTGCTGAAACAGGCTGGCGGGAGAGCGAATCGGAGTTAGAAACGTCGTGCTTGCGGGAGCCGGTGTTAGAGTTCTCTTCCATTCGTTCTACCGTCTGCATGTGACAGCAGAGGGTGATTTTTTTGCCGCGCAACGTCGCGGCGAAAGCCGGGTTCAGGTTCAGGGATGGTTTTGGGTCCGTCGACAAGGTTTCTTCTCCCCCAGGGGTGGCGGGTATCGATGGCAACCGGATTCGCTTGGATGTTGGGTAGCTGAACGCGGCGACCTCTTCCAGGAGAACTTGGGAACACAGGCTTAACGAATCCGGCGGCATCGTGGCCGCACCTCGTGCCCTACAGGGCAGGCCGCATTGGATTGGCTCACTCCGAGTGACTCCTCCCTTCGAGGCGATCCAATGCGGCTTCTTTCTTCTCCGGCCGGACTAGTAGCAGAGCGTTCCGCTGCGCGGCTGCTCCTGCTCGTTCGGCAGGTAGACGGACTTGCACTTTTCGCAGCGGTAGAGCTCGGCCCCGGCGCCAAACCTGGACTTGAGCTGCTCGCCAAAAAAGTACCAGCGCTTCAGGTGGCCGGCGCACATCTTGCCCTTTTCGTCCTTCAGGCCGCAGGCCCGCTGCCGCGGCGCGCGCCGCATGATCTTCGTCCCGTCACCAAGCGCCCCCACCTCCACCGGCTGCGGGATTTCGCGCGTCGCTTCCGCGTACTTAGGATTCGCCATGAAAACCTCGAAACCGCTATTATGTCACGCCGGCCGGGCGCGGCCGGCGGCCCGGCTGCGAGAAGCCAAAAAAGAGCGCCGACAGGGTACACTTTTCTCCCGGCCGAGCCGATAGAAGTGACGTGAGTCCAAGTACGCTGCACCGCGTGTCTTACCGCGACCTGGCGCTGAGGAGCCTCGACCAGTTGCCTCCTTTTTCGCCGGTCCTGAACCATCTGATGGCGAGCCTGGCCGACGAGGACGTCTCGTTCGCGAGGCTGGCGGCGGTCATCGAGCGGGACTCCGTGCTGTCCGGCAACGTGCTGCGGCTGGTCAATTCGGCGCTGTACGGGCGGCGGGGCACGGTGAGCAGCGTGCGGGCTGCGGTGGCGGTTTTGGGGATGGTGCGGCTGCGCAACTACCTGATGGGCTTTTCGGTTGCGCGGCTGTGGAACAAGGTGCGAACGCCGCCCGAGTGGTCGATGGAGCGGTTCAACAACCACTCTGTGGCGGTGGCGGTACTGTCCGACATCCTGGTGCAGAAGACGACAGCGGACTATGCGGAAGGCGCTTTCGTGGCGGGGCTGCTGCACGACCTGGGGCGGCTGATGATTGCCATCGCGCTGCCGGAGGAGTTCGCCCAGATCCTGCAGGCGCAGCGCGCCTCGGGCGATCCGTTGGAGAAGTGCGAGCAGGAGCTGCTGGAGGTGACGCACTCCGAGCTGTCGGCATCGGCGCTGGCAAGGTGGAGCCTGCCGGAGCCGATCCGGCGGGCGGTGTTGTACCACCACCGCTCTGACATGAACGCGGCGGCGGCGGCACACTCCACCGCGCATCCGCTGAGCAGGGTGGTTGAGTGCGCCGACGAGGCGGCCAAGGGCCTGGGATACGCGATTGTGGAATCGGGCACGGAGCAGGCCAGGCCCGTGCCGCAGGTGCTGGCTCGCCTGGGGCTGAAAGAGCGGAGCGGCGAGATCACAGACGCCTTCGAGTCGGAAATCAAAACCGTGCTGGCCAGCTTCTGACCGGCGGAGCGGCTATCTGGACCGGAAGGCGCGCGGCAGCATGAGGCGCAGGCGCTCGGGGGCGATCTCCAGACGCGCGGGTGCGAAGCCGGCATGCTCGCCGTCGATTTGGATGTCGATGGGCTCATCGCCGGCGGGCCGGAACTCCATTGAGCGGGCGCGTGCCACGGTAACGCCCTTCATGCCGTCCAGGCGGTTGACGAGCACGCCGGCGAAGTACTTCAAGTAGCGCAGGGAACTGGGGCCTTCGAAGAGGACGACGGCGAAGTCGTCGCCCAGCAGGTCGGCGTGGCGGGCGATTTCGAGGTCGCCGCCGTAGTTCTTCACCCGGCTCAGCAGGGCGAAACTCGCCCGCCGGGTGATGCCGTCGAAGGTCACATCGAACTCGGGCAGCGCTGTGCCCACCTGGGCGAAGCCACCCTGCCAATAGCTGAGCTTGCCCCAGCGGCGCTTGAATGCCGGATCCACGAGCCGCACGATGCGGGCGTCGAGGCCGACACCGGCCATGAGGAGCAGGAAGCGGGGCGGGCTTCCGGGCAGGGAGAGGCGGCCGAGGGCGATGTCGCGCGGTTCGAGTCCGGAATAGCGATCGGCGGCGCGGAGCAGGTCGGAGCCGATGCCGGTCTCGGTGGCCAGGACGTTGGCGGTTCCGGCGGGCAGGACGGCCAGGGGGACTTCGGAGCCGGCCATGCCGTTGACCACCTCGTTGACGGTCCCGTCGCCGCCGGCGGCGATGATCAGCCGGCTGCCGGCGGCGATGGCTTCCCTGGCCAGGCGGCCGGCGGTATCGGGCCCCGTGGTGGGTTGAAGGACGAGGCGGCCGAGCAGAGCCTGGAGCCGTTCAGCGGCTTGAGGGATCAGATCGGGTCTGCGGACTAACCTGCCGGCGACGGGGTTGTAGATGATTGTTGCTGCGGAAGGATCGGGCACGTAGCTACGATTATAGAGGTGACTGTACCGTTACAGGCTCGGGAGGAGATGGAGCGGCTGCGGGCGGAGCTGCGCCGCCACGAACATCTCTACTACGTCCTGGATGCGCCGGAGATCAGCGACGCGGCCTACGACGGACTGATGCGCCGGCTGCAGGAACTGGAGCGGTTGCACCCGCAGGCGCCCGTACCGCCCGATTCGCCAACGCGCCGGGTGGGCGGGGCGCCGCGGGAAGGGTTCGTGAAGGTCAGGCACAGCGCGCCGATGTTGAGCCTGGACAACGCGCTGAACGAGGGTGAGCTGGCGGACTTCGACCGCCGCGTGCGGGAGCTGCTGGGCGGGGAGGAGTTCGGCTATACGGCCGAGTTGAAGCTCGACGGCCTGTCGATGGCGGTGCACTACGAGGACGGCCTGCTGGCGCGGGCGATCACGCGCGGCGACGGAGAGGTGGGCGAGGACGTGACGGAGAACGCCAGGACCATCCGCACGCTGCCCCTGCGAGTCGAAGGCGGCAGGCGGCGGTTCGAGGTGCGGGGCGAGGTGATCATGACGCGCGAGTCGTTCGACAGGCTGAACGAGGAGTGCGAGGCGCAGGGCCTGAAGACGTACGCCAACCCGCGGAACTCGGCCGCCGGGTCGCTGCGGGTGCTGGATCCGGGCGTGACGGCGGCGCGGCAGATGGAGTTCTTCGCCTACTTCCTGTTGGAGGACGGCCAGCCGGCGGCGGCTTCGCAATGGGAGGCGCTGGAGGAACTAAAGGCGATGGGGTTCAAGGTGAACCCGAAGGTAGCGCGTTGCGCGGACATCGAGGCGCTGGCGGATTACTGCCGGGAGTGGGGCGAGCGGCGCGATTCCCTGCCCTACGAGATCGACGGCGTGGTGGCGAAGGTCGATTCGGTGGAGCAGCAGCGGCGGCTGGGCTGGACGGCGAAGGCGCCGCGCTGGGCGATCGCCTACAAGTTCGCGGCGCAGCAGTCGGAGACCGTGGTGGAGCGCATCGACGTGCAGGTAGGGCGAACGGGCGTGCTCACGCCGGTGGCGCGGCTCAGGCCGGTGGTGGTGGGCGGCGTGACGGTATCGAACGCCACGCTCCACAACGAGGAGGAGATTGCCCGGCTGGACGTGGCCGAAGGCGACCAGGTGGTGGTGGAGCGCAGCGGCGACGTGATCCCGAAGGTGGTGGTGGTGAAGACGCGGCCCGAGGCGCGCCGGCTGTTCGAGATGCCGAAGCAGTGCCCGGTGTGCGGCTCCGGCGTGGTGCGGGCGGAGGGCGAGGTGGCCAGGCGGTGCGTGAACTCGAGTTGCCCGGCACGGCTGAAGGAGAGCCTGCTGCACTTCTCGGCCCGCCCGGTGATGGATATCGACGGGTTGGGGGAGAAGATCGTCGACCAGTTGGTGGACGGGGGGCTGGTGAAGAGCATCGCGGACCTCTACGAGCTGCAATGGGAGCAACTGGCGGAGCTGGAGCGCATGGGCGAGAAGTCGGCTCGCAATCTGGTGGAGAGCATTGACGGGAGCCGCCGCAAGCCGCTGGCGCGGGTGATCGCCGGACTGGGGATCCCGTTCGTGGGCGAGCGGACGGCGCAGTTCTTGGCCGGCGCGCTGGGCGGCATGGATGCCTTGGCGGAGACCGGCGAGCTGAGACTCCAGGCGGTGGAAGAGGTGGGGCCGAAGGTGGCGCAGAGCATCCGGCGGTTCTTCGAGGAGCCGCACAATCGCCAACTGGTGGAGCGGTTGAGGGCGGCGGGCTTGCAGTTCAAGAGCGAGGCGCCTGGCAGGGTGACCATCGGTCCGCTGGCGGGGATGACGTTCGTGCTGACAGGGACGCTGCCCAACCTGACGCGGGAGGCGGCCAAGGAGATGATCGAGGCCGCGGGCGGGAAGGTGACGGGCTCGGTGAGCAGGAAGACGAGCGCGGTGGTGGCCGGCGCGGAGGCGGGCTCCAAGTTGGACAAGGCGAGAGAGTTGGGGATTGAGGTGTGGGACGAGATGCGGATGTTGGACAGGATTGGAGCCGTGCGGAGCGAATGAGTTCTTTCCTCGAGCTGTTGAAGGCGTGGGGGCCGTTGGGCGCCTTGATCGTGGCGTTCATCGACGGGGTCGGGCTGCCCAACCCCGGCGGCCCGGACTATCTGCTGGTATTCCTCGGCTACGCGCAGCCGCAGACGGCGATCCTGAGCGGGTTTCTGGCGGTGGCGGGATCGCTGGCGGGCAGCCTGATTCTGTTCTGGATGGCGCGCAAGGGCGGGCGGAAGTACCTTGACCGGAAGGCCAGCGGGGTGCGGGCGATGAAGTTCCGGCAGTGGTTCGCGCGCTACGGCATGGTGACGGTGTTCATCCCGGCGCTGGTGCCGGTGATCCCCTTCCCGATGAAGGTCTTCGTTCTCTGTTCCGGCGCTTTTGGGGTGAGCCCGGTGACATTCCTGGCGGTGATGGCGCTGGGGAAGGTGCCGCGTTACGTCGGTCTGGCCTACCTCGGCAAGAAGTTGGGCGAACACGGCGCCAGGGAGTGGCTCGGCGCCCACCGCTGGGATTTCCTGCTGGGCACGCTGGCATTGATTGCCGGCCTGTTCCTGCTGGTGAAGCTGATGGACCGAGTACGCGGCCGGAGGGAGACATAGGATGCTGACCAGGCGTTCATTTCTGGCGGCCGGCCTGGCCGCGCCGATGGCGGCGAAGCAGAACCCGCGCGACATCCGGATCGACGGCGTTTCGATGAGCGAGGAGAGTTACCTCTACCGCACGCCGATCAAGTTCGGGGGCACGGTGGTGGACCGCGTGACGCTGCTGAACGTCGAGGTCACGGTGCGCGACCGCGGCGGGAAGACGGCGCGAGGCTTTGGCTCCATGCCGCTGGGCAACGTGTGGAGCTTCCCGTCTAAGACGCTGAGCTACGACCAGACGCTGGCGGCCATGCAGGAGCTGGCGAAGAAGCTGCGGCCGATCACGGCCGATTGCCGCGAGTTCGGCCACCCGGTGGAGCTGAACCACCTGCTGGAACCGGAGTGGCTGAAGGCGGCCGGCGGCGCGGCGCCGAAGTTGTGCGCGCTGGTAACGGCGAGCCCGTTCGATGCGGCAATTCACGACGCCTACGGCAAGCTCCACGGGCGTTCGACGTATCACTGCTACACGCGCGAGTTCCTGCGGGAAGACCTGGGCCGCTATCTGGGCGCGGAGTTCAAGGGCGACTTCTTGGACCGTTACGTGCTGCAGCAGCCGAAGCCGCGCATGCCGTTGTACCACCTGGTGGGCGCGGTGGATCCGATCGTCGAGGCCGACATTGTGAAGAGGGTGGGCGACGGGCTGCCGGAGACGCTGACGGAGTGGATCGAGTTCAACGGCCTGACGCACCTGAAGATCAAGCTGAACGGCGACAACCTGGAGTGGGACCGGGACCGGGTGTTGAAGGTGGACCGGGTGGCCTCCGAGACCATGGCCAGGCGTGGGACCGGACAGTGGTTCTACTCGCTGGACTTCAACGAGAAGTGCCCGAACGTGGAGTACCTGCTGGGGATGCTGCGGCAGGTGAAGGAGAGGACGGCGGCGGGCTTCGACCGGATCCAGTACGTGGAGCAGCCGACGGCGCGGGACTTGAAGGCGAACCGGCAGAACGTGATGCACGAGGCGTCGAAGCTGCGCCCGGTGGTGATTGACGAGTCGCTGACGGACCTGGAGAGCCTGATGCTGGCGCGGGAAATGGGCTACACCGGGGCGGCGCTGAAGGCGTGCAAGGGGCAGTCGCAGGCGCTGCTGATGGCCTCGGCGGCGCAGCGCTGGAAGATGTTCCTGTGCGTGCAGGACCTGACCTGCCCGGGCGCGTCGCTGATCCACTCGGCAGGTCTCGCCGCGCACGTGCCGGGGGTGGCGGCGATCGAGGCGAATTCGCGGCAGTATGTGCCGGCGGCCAACCAGGCGTGGGTGGCGAAGTTCCCGGGGATCTTCGAGATCAAAGACGGGAGCATGCGGACGGGGGTGCTGACGGGGCGGGGGCTAGGGGCGGTGGGGTAGGCCGGAGGCGGCGAGCATTTCGACCAGCGTATCGAGGGAGAACCGGTCGATCCTGCCGCGCATCACGTCCGACACGCACGGCTGAGTCACGCCCATCAGCCGCGAGGCCTTTACCTGTGTGATCCCGGCCGCTTCGATGCGTGCGATCAAGATGTTCATCAGTCTCGCGCGCAGGCGGAGATTGACTGCTTCCTGAGGCGTGAATCCGAGTTGCTCAAAGACGCCGCCGGCGGGGGCCGGCTTGGAGCTGTTGGTTTGCTTCATGACGATTCCTCCTCACTGATCTCCCGCAACCGCCGCAGGCTTGAGAGTAGAGGCTCAGGCTGCTTCCAGCGGCTGGACGTCCCGCTCGATGAGATGCCCGGCGGCGCGCCGGGCGACGTTCAATTCGTAGATGGACTGCAAGTTCTGCCAGAACTCCGGAGAGGTCTTGAAATAGCGGCCGAGCCGGAGCGCGGTGTCGGCCGAGATACCGCGCCGACCGTGAACAATATCGCCGATGCGGGTGACGGGGACGCGGAGGTCGCGCGCCAGGCGGTTGGTGGAGATACTCAAGGGCCGCATGAGGTCCTCGAACAGGATCTCTCCGGGATGCACGGGTGGGAGATCAGGCCGGGCCTTCTTCAATCGGCTCTTAGTGGTAGTCGATGATCTCGACGTCATATGCGTCCCCCTCATTCCATCGAAAACAGATGCGCAACTGATCGTTGATCCTGATGCTGTACTGGCCAGAGCGATCGCCGAAAAGCCGCTCCAGCCGGTTGCCCGGAAAAACAGTCAGCTCGCTCAGCGCCCTGGCCGCAGCCAACTGATGGAGTTTTCGCTGTGCGACGCGCGCGACGTTTGTGAATCTCCTGTTCACCCGGCCGAGGAAGAGCGCTTCGGCGTCTTTCGACCGGAACGACTTGATCACCGATCTCATTGTATACCGAAAACCGGCATATGAAATCCAGTCAGATGAGAGCGCCTTCACGCGCTATTGCTTGGGCGCCGCGGCGGGCGCGGCGGCGGGCTTGCGGACCTGCTGGTAGTAGCGCTGGACGAAGTCCTGGAGGTGGAGGGGAACTTCGTCGCGGCTGAGTTCGCCGCCGGAGTCTGAGTGAGCGGCGGAGCGGTTGACGTAGGGGGTCTTGAGCTGCTGGTTCTTGGAGTTGGTGACTTCGACCATCACCTCGCCCTGGACGTTGAGGGCACGTTTCCCGAGGAGTTCGCTGAGCTTGCCCATGGCGTCCTTCTGCTCGGCCAACTCGGTGTCCTTGCGGCCATCCTGGCGGCCGATGCCGCTTTTCTCGTTGTTGGAAGGCTCGTCCTGCTTGTCGCCGCCCGGGCTGTTCTGGGCCTGCTGGGCATTCTCAGCGTCGCCGGGCTGCTGGCCCGCCTGGGTAGGATCGGGCTCGCCGGGCTGGTTGGGCTTGCCGGGCTGGGGCTGGCCCTTTTCACCCTTCTGGCCGCTCTTGTTGGAGGCCGACTTCTGGCTTTCGGAGCCCTTGGGTTCGACCCCGAGTTTGTCCATGAGGTTGGCGAGGGCGTCGCGCATCTTGTCCATCAGGCTGTTCTTGTCCTGTGGGCCCTTCTTGCCGTTGGGCGGCTGGTCGCCGGGGCGGCGGCCGTCCTTGGCGCCGGAGGAGGCCTGCTTGTCGCCGCTGTCCGGCGCCTCGATCTCCTCGGTGTTGTCGCCGCTATCCTCGTTTTCTGCCTTGGACCGGTCGCCTTTTTGACCTTGGCGGCCGGACTGGCTGGGGTCCTTGACGTCGATGGTGCGGAGGGACTCTTCAAAGGCGTTCTGTTTCTCGATGAGCTCGGTCCGTTCGGAGTCGGGCACGGTGAGCGAGAAGGGGTCGTAGCCGCCCTTTTGGGCGAGCTGCTTCGGGCCCTGCTTCACCGGCTGGGGCGTGCCGGCGAGGGTATCGAAGCGGACTTCGGCCAGCGGCGCGGAGAGGTCGAACGTGCGCAGGACGCCGTAGCGCACGGTGAACATGACGGCTGAGGCGGCCAGCATGGCCAGGGCGGGCCAGGCGCTGCGGGGCGCGCGGAAGGGCAAGGCGGAGACCGGGTCGGCCGCCATGGCGGCGCTTTCGGCCTGCCCGGCGAGCCGCGACAGGAATGCCGGCTCGGGGGGGCGGGCGGGCGAACCGTGGAGGTAGTGGAAAGCTGTGGAGAGGACGTCGTGCGCGTCCAGGGCGCGGTCGAGCCGCTGGGCGACATCGTAGTCGCGCGGGATGCGGCCGCGGCTGCGCCACCAGGCGATGGCGGAGGCCAGGGCGAGGATGAGGACGGGCCAGTACCAGTCCAGGATCTGAGTGCCGACCAGGAGCAGGACGAGAAAGGCGGCCAATCCGGCGGCGGCGCCCCAACCCAGGTGTTCGAGCACAAGCTGGACCACGGCCCTGCGGCGGGCGCGGAGGATGAGCTGGGGAATGGATCCGGTGTGCGTCAAAGGGCTGCTTTCATTATGACAAGGGGGGCTTGCCCCGTCCGGGGCGAGCCCCCTTGAGTAGTGAGACGCGATTCAGAGCGGTTTGGCTACGGGCCTCAGAAGTAGAAGCGGGCGCCGAACTGGATTTGCCGCGGGTTGCCGGCCATGGTGGTGGTGTTGGCGTTGTAATCGCCGGCGGTATTGCGCAGCAATATGAAGCGGGCGTCGATGGGGGCGGCGGCGCCGGTGGTGGGGTTGATGCCCGCGCCGTAGACGTTGCCCTGGCCGGCGAAGATGACGTTGGCGGCATTGAACAGGTTGAAGAACTCGGCCGAGAGCTGGATCTTCATGCGCTCACCCTTGAGGTTGAAGCTCTTGAGGATGCGCAGGTCGTTGTTGAGGGTGACGCCGCGGTTGCGGAAGGCATTGCGGAGGAAGGGGACGCCGGCGGCGGAGTAGGGCCGGTCGGTGTTGGCGGCGTCGCCATTGGTATCGCTGCCGACGATGGCGTCGTAGGGGGCGCCGCTGCGGGTGCGGAGGATGCCGGAGACTTCAAAGCCCCAGGGCAGGTGGTAGAGCGCATGGGCGGTGAGCATGTGGCGGGCGTCGAGGACCGAGTAGTTATACTCGGGCTTCAGGTTGTAAATATTCTCGGCGCTGCTGCCTCCGGAGTTGCGCTCATTGTCGTCGTCGGAGTAGTTGGTGGAGAGGGTGTAGAAGACGCCGGCGGTGAACTTCTTGGAGCGGTATTGCGTCTGCACGACCATGGCGCGGTACTGGGAGCGGGCGGAGCTCTCACGAACGGTGTAGGTGCCCTGCTGGGTGACGGGGCGGCTGGCGCGCGCAAAGACGGGCCGGCCGTCGGCGGCGCGGATGGTGGGCAGCGGCAGGTTGTAGTCGCGGTTGCGCTGCAGGTTGACGGCGTTCACCTGCTGGAACTGAACGCCGGCCAGCCAGTTCCTGGCCAGCTCGGACTCGATGCCGATGCCGTACTGGTAGGAGCGCGGATTGCGGAAGCCGGGGGCGAAGGTGGTGAGGCTGGCGCCGACCAGCGGGTCGGTGGCCGTGCCGCCGGCGGCGATGGCGGCGGCCTGCTGCACTTTCTCGAGGGGGATGATGGGCAGGCTGCCGAGATTGGAAGTGTTGAGATCGACGCCCACCTGTCTGAACAGGGTGTAGACGGTCTGGGTGCTGTTGGCGGCGAAGGGGCCGAGCTGGATGCTGACGTCGCCGGGCGGGGTGCGGAAGTTGTTGGAGGGGCCCGAGTAGAGCAGCAGCGGCGTGGCGGCGTAGAACATGCCGCCGTAGCCGCGGATGATGGTGCGGCGGCTGGAGTTGAGAGGCGTCCAGGCGAAGCCGGCGCGGGGCATGATCTGGTCCAGGCTGTTGCCGAGCTTGCCGACGTCGAGGGTGGCGCCGACGGGGTAGAGGCGGTTCACGCGGCCGACGAGAGTCGCGTTGCTGGTGTCCATCTTGGGGTTCCACTGGCCTTCCCAGCGGAGGCCGAGGTCGAAGCTCAGCTTGTTGCTGACGCGCCAGGAGTCCTGAGCGAAGAAGGCGAGCTGTTTCGCGCCGAAATCGGCGATGAGGTTGCCGACCTGCCGCACGTAGCGGACGTTGAAGTTATCAAAGCGGTTCGGGAACGTCCCGCCGAGGCTCATGATGTCCAGGATGCCGGCGATGTCGGCGGAGTTCTGGAAGCCGAAGGCGCCGAACTGGTTGAAGCCGAAGGCCTGGACGGTGGAGAGCTTGTTGAAGTCGAGACCGAACTTCAGGGTGTGCTTGCCGCGGATGACGGTGGTGGAATTGGTGATCTGGGTGCGCCAGTCGTCCTGGGTGGTGGGCAGGAAGCTGCGGGTGCCGTAGGTGCCGATGTTGCCGGCGCCCATGGTGACGGCGTTGGCGTTGGCGATGCGGGGGCGGACTTCGTAGCTCTGGCTGAACTTGGTGTCGTTGACGACGGAGGGCGAGAAGAGGTGGGTGTACTGCAGGGTGCCGAAGTGGATGCGGTCCTTTTCGGTGCCCTCGTTGGAGAGCGCCAGGCTGGTGAACGGGGCGATGGCGCCGCCGGTGGTGACGGAGTTGGGCTCGTCGGAGCGCGAGTAGTTGTAGCGCATGGAGAGCCGGTGGCCGCGGGAAAACATGTAGTCGGCCTTGGCGGTGAGGGCGGTGGCCGAATTCTCGCGGGTGAACTTTTCTTCCAGGCCGCGGAAGTGGTCGAACGCCTCCTTGGTGGCGGCCGTGGGGGTGATGGGATTGAGCGCCGGGAAGTAGACCTGGGCGGGGATGTCGGAGTTCTGGCGCTCGATGGCGCCGAACCAGAAGAAGCGGTCCCTGACGACAGGGCCGCCGGCGGAACCGCCGTACTGCTGGAGGTTCTCCGAGGGTGTCACCTTGGTTGGGGTGGTGGTGCCGGGCAGGATGAGGGGGATGGGATACTTGGCGCTGAGTTCGCGGTTGCGGTTCTGATAGAAGGCGTCGCCATGAATCTCGTTGGTCCCGCTCTTGGTGATGACGTTGAGCACGCCGCCGGTGGATCGCCCGTACTCAGCCGCATAGCCGGAGCTGATGGCCTGGAACTCCTGGACGGCGCCCTGCGGGATGGTGAAGTTGTTGTTGGAGCGCTCGCCGCCGCGGATGCCGCCGAAGAAGGGCTGGTTGTAGTCGGCGCCATCCACCATGACGTTGCCGTTGATGCCGCGCTGGCCGGCAAAGGAGAGCTGGCCGCGCGCGGGGTCCACCTGCACGGTGGGGGTGAGGGTGGCGAAGTCGTGGAAGCGGCGGCCGTTGATGGGCAGGTCGCGGATGGCCTCGCTGACCACCATGGCGGTGGGGGCGGGCACGGCGACGTTGAGCATGGAGGCGACGACCTCGATGGACTGCGTGGTGGCCTGGAGTTGCAGGGTGATGTCGAGGTTCAAGCCGGCGCCGACGGAGAGCTGGATGCCGGTCAAGGTCGCCGGGGCGAAGCCGGAACTCTGCGCGACCACTTCATAGGCGCCGGGGTCGAGCTGGACGGCGCGGTACTGGCCGGCGTCGTTGGTCTTGACTTCACGGGCGAAGCCGGTGGCCGTGTTTTTGATCAGCACCGTGGCGCCGGGCACAAGCGCGCCCTTGGCGTCGAAGACGGCGCCGAACAACTGCGACTTGTTGGCATCTGCCTGGCCCCAGACGGTGAGTGCACAGGCGAGCAGCAATAGACCGATGCGGAGATGGGCCATCATAGTGAAACCTCGTTAAGACGATTCGGGGGAGTTGAGCACCTGAAGACCTACATAGAATAGCCCAAAGCGATGGCGATCAGGTTACGAAAACTCGACAATCGGGTGACCTGGAGTGGCGCCACTGTGGGCAAGGACGGCTGTTGAAGCAGGCGGGATTTGTCCGCTACGATATAAGTTCAGCCTCATGTTACATTTTGAGACCGCCGGCGAGTCGCACGGCGAATGCCTGGTAGCGACTCTGACCGGACTTCCGGCTGGTGTGCCCGTCTCGGTGGCCGCGGTGAACCGCGAGCTATGGAGGCGGCAGCAGGGCTATGGGCGGGGCGGGCGGATGAAGATTGAGGCCGACACGGCCGAGATCGTGGCCGGGGTGCGGCACTCGCGGACCATTGGGGCGCCGATCGCGATGATCATCAGGAATCGCGACTGGGCGAACTGGACGGAGGTTCTGCCTGTCGAGGCGGCCGCGGACAGTGAAGAGAAGAAGAAAGCGTTGACGCGCCCGCGGCCGGGCCATGCGGACCTGGCCGGCGGCATCAAGTACGATCTCCACGACGCCCGATACATCCTGGAGCGCGCCTCGGCGCGGGAGACGGCGGCGCGGGTGGCGCTGGGCGCGCTGGCCAAGCAGTACCTGCGGGAGTTTGGGATCGAGGTCCTGAGCCACGTGATTCAGACCGGCACGGCGCGTCTGGAGCGTCCGGTGGAATGGGCGGAGATCGCTGAGCTGGCGGCGCGGGACGAGATCACGCTGGGCTCGGTGGACGCCGAGGCGGAGGCGCGCATGCGGGCGGTGGTGGACGAGGCTTACCGCACGGGCGACACGGTGGGCGGAGTGTTTGAGGTGCGCGCCCACGGCGTGCCGGTGGGGCTCGGCTCGCACATCGCCTGGGACCGCAGGCTGGACGGGCGGCTGGCGCAGGCGATCCTTTCCATCCAGGCTGTGAAGGGCGTGGAGATCGGCGAGGCCGAGGAAGCGGCGGCGGCGTTCGGCTCGAAGGTGCAGGACACGATCCACTACGACAAGCCGGCGCGGGAGTTCCGCCGCGGCGCGAACAAGGCCGGCGGGCTGGAAGGCGGCATCACGAACGGGCAGGAGATTGTCGTGCGCGGCCTGCTGAAGCCGATCTCGACGCTGCGGAAGCCGCTGGAATCGGTGGATCTGGAGACGCGCGAGCCGGCGCTGGCGGCCTACGAGCGCAGCGACGTGGCGGTGGTACCGGCGGCGGGCGTGGTGGGCGAGGCGATGGTGGCGCTGGTGGTGGCGCAGGCGATGGTGGAGAAATTCGGCGGCGACTCCCTCACAGAGGTGCGTCGAAATTACGACGGCTACATCAAACAAGTCAGGGAGTATTGATTCAAGCGATGGTCCTGCGCATTGTGAAGTACGGCGATCCGGTGCTGGAGACCGCCGCGGCCGAGGTCACCCGCTTCGGTAGCCTCGAGTTGCGGCAACTGGTGGACAACATGTTCGACACGATGTACGCCAACAAGGGCATCGGGCTGGCGGCGCCGCAGGTGGCCGTCTCCGAGCGGTTGGCGGTGATCGACCCCTCGGCCGGAGAAGACCCGAGCGCGAAGCTGGTACTGATCAACCCGCGGATCCTGGTCAAGGAAGGCACGCAGATCGGGGAAGAGGGCTGCCTGTCGATTCCAGGCTTCCGGGAAGACGTGCGGCGGGCCCTGCGCGTCCGTCTGCGCGCGCAGAACGTGGATGGGGAGTTCTTCGAGACCGAGGGCGCCGAGCTGCTGGCGCGGGCGATGCAGCACGAGCTGGACCACCTGAACGGCGTGCTGTTCCTGAGCCACCTGAGCCCGCTGAAGCGGGACCTGATCCGGCGCAAGATCCGCAAGCTGGCCAAGGCGGGGGACTGGTAAGCTGCTGTTGAGATGAGATTGGTCTTCCTGGGCACGCCGCAATTCGCCGTCCCCACGCTGGAGGCGCTGGTGGAAGCCGGGCACGAGGTGGCATGCGTCTACACGCAGCCGGACCGCCCGAAGGGCCGCGGCGGGGCGCCGGCCGAATCCGCGGTGAAGCAGGCGGCGCGGCGGTTGGGCATTGAAGTCAGGCAGCCGGAGCGCATCCGCCACTGCCTGGAAGAGCTCTCGGGGATCGACGCCGACGCGATGGTGGTGGTGGGCTACGGCCAGATCATTCCGCAGGCGATCATCGACCTGCCGTCGCTGGGCATCATCAACGTACACGCGTCCCTGCTGCCGGCCTACCGTGGCGCGGCGCCGATTCAGTGGGCGGTGGCCAGCGGCGAGACGGTGACCGGCGTGACGACGATGATGATCAACGCGGGGCTGGACACGGGCGACATCCTGCTCAAGGAGGAGTGCGCCATCGGGCCGGAGGAGACGGCGTTGGAGCTCGGGCCGCGGCTGGCCGAGTTGGGCGCCGGTCTGGCCGTGGACACGCTGTTGGGCCTGGCGCTGGGTGCGATTGAGCGCATCCCGCAGGACGACACGCAGGCGACGCTGGCGCCGATCCTGACGCGCGACGACGGGCGGATCGACTTCAGTCAGAAGGCAGCGGCGATCCACAACCGCGCGCGCGGCTTCCTGCCGTGGCCGGGCGCCTGGACCACGTTCCGCGGCCAGCGCTTCCACATCTGGCGCTGCCGCACGGCCGAGGTGGAGCACCCGGCGGTGGGCGGCCTGCTCTTTTCGCACGGCCGGCGGCTGTACGCGGCCTGCGGGGGAGGCACGACGCTGGAGCTGCTGGAGGTGCAGGTGGAGGGGCGCAAGCGCGTGGACGCGGGCGCATTTCTGAACGGGCAGCGATTGTCCGAATCCGAGTTGTTGGGAGAGAGCTGAGACGTGAAACTACCCGCCGGTTATCGCTATTCCGCCTTGTATGCGGGCATCCGCAAGACCGCCAAACCGGATCTGGCGCTGATTGTGAGCGACACGCCGGCCTCGGCCGCGGCGGTGTTCACGACCAATCGCGTGCAGGCGGCGCCGGTGCGGCTGGGGCGCAAGCACCTGGCCGGGAGCGGCGGCGTGGCGCGGGCGGTGCTGGTGAACGCCGGCAACGCCAACTGCGCCACGCGCACGGGCGACCGGGTGGCGCTGGCCTGCTGCCGGGCGGCGGCGCGGGCGTTGGGCTGCCGCGTGACGGAGGTGCTGCCGTCGAGCACGGGCGTGATCGGTGTCGAGATGAACGCGTCGTTGATCACCGCTGCGCTGCCGGCGCTGGTGGAAGGGCTGAGCGCGGAGCGGTTCCTGGACGCGGCCGACGCGATTCTGACGACGGACCTGGTACGCAAGGTGGCGGTGTCGACGAGCAAGGGGTACTCGGTGGCGGGCATGACGAAGGGGTCGGGGATGATCCATCCCGGCATGGCCACGACGCTGGCCTACGTGATGACGGACGCCGTGGTGACGCCGGCGGCGCTGCGGCGGCGCCTGAAGCGCGCCGTGGAGCACAGCTACAACCGGCTGAGCGTGGACGGCGACATGAGCACGAACGACACGCTGCTGGTGCTGGCCAACGGGGCGTCGGGGGTGAAGCCCAAGGCGGATGAGTTCCAGGCGGCGCTGGACGAGGTGTGCCAGTCGCTGGCGCAGCAGATCGCCCGCGACGGCGAGGGCGCGCAGAAGTTCGTCGAGATCGAGGTGACGGGCGGGCGGGACGAGGCGGGGGCGGCGCGGATCGCGCGGGCCATCGCCAACAGCCCGCTGGTGAAGACGGCCATCGCCGGCAGCGACCCCAACTGGGGACGCATCCTGTGCGCGGCGGGCTACGCGGGGGTGGTGTTCGATCCGGCGCAGGTGGACATCTGGCTGCAAGGCGTGAAGGTATGCCGCAGGGGGTTGGCGGCGCCGTTCGACGAGGCGGCGTTGACGAAGAAGCTCGATGAGAAGGAGTGCCTGATCCGGTTCCGGATCGCGGGTTCAGGGAAGGGTGCGGCGAGGTTCTGGACGTGCGACCTGACGCACGGCTACATCGACATCAACGCCAGCTACCGGACGTGAGGGGGCCGCCCTGCCCTGCTAGACTCGTTCATATGCTGTTCACCGGCCTGGAGCACACGGCGCTGGCATCGCCGGACCCGAGGAGACTCGCCCAGTGGTACGTGGGCACCCTCGCGTTTCGCATCAACTACGAGTACGACGGCAACTTCTTCGTGCGCGCGGCCGACGGGTCGATGCTGGAGATCATTCCTTCGCAGGGCGACGCCGCGGCGACGGGCATGCGCACGCCGGGCATCCGGCACCTGGCCATCGCCGTATCCGACTTCGACCAGGCGCACGAAGACCTGAAGGCCAAGAACGTGAAGTTCCTGACCGAGCCCATCAACAACCAGGGAAACCGGCTGGTGTTTTTCGCCGACGCGGATGGCAATATCCTGCACCTGATCGCCCGGCCGCAGCCGCTGCCCTGACGGACACTCGCCTTGTTCAGCCGGATCTTCACCGCCTTCGAGTCCCGCAACTTCCGCCTGATGTGGGCGGGGGCATGCACGTCGAGCATCGGCACGTGGATGCAGAAGCTGGCGCAGAGCTGGCTGGTCTTGCAGCTTTCGGGCTCGCCGTTCTGGCTGGGGCTGGACTCGTTCCTGGGCGAGATCCCGATCTTCCTGCTGGCGCTGGTGGCCGGCGTGGCGGCCGACCGGATCGACCGGCGGCGGGTGCTGCTGGCGTCGCAGTTCCTGCAGATGGCCTGCGCCTTCACCCTGGCGGCGTTGTTCGCCACCGGCGCGGTGCGGGTGTGGCACATCCTGAGCCTGAGCTTCCTGGTGGGCACGGCGCAGGCGTTCGGGGCGCCGGCCTACCAGAGCCTGATCCCCTCGCTGGTGCCGAAGCAGCACCTGCCGAACGCCATCGCGATGAACTCCATCCAGTTCAACCTGGCGCGCGTGATCGGCCCGGTGATCGGCGGCTTCGCGCTGACGCACCTGGGGGCGGCGTGGTGTTTTGGGCTGAACGGGCTGAGCTACGTGGCGGTGGTGGTGTCGCTGCTGCTGATCCAGATGACTTTCCTGCCGGCGGCGCACAACGAGAGCGTGATGGAGAGCATCAAGGGCGGAATCGACTTCATCCGGAGCAAACCGGAGATGCTGCCGCTGATCTGGGTGGCCTTTGTGTGCACGTTCCTGGGCATCCCGATCGTGGTCTTCCTGCCGGTGTTCGCCAAAGACGTCTTCGCGGGCAATGCGGCGACCTACACGCTGCTTTTGTCGGTGGAGGCGGTGGGAGCGATCTGCGGCGCGCTGTTTGTGGCTTACAAAGGCAGGCACGCCGGGCTGGGGCGCAGCGCCATTCTAGGACTGATCGGCCTGGGCGTGTTTGAGGCGGCGTTTGCCTGGAGCCGGAACCTGCCGCTGGCGCTTCTCTTCCTGTTCTTCGGCGGGTTCGCGCTGATTTCGTGCTTCGCGCTGCTGAGTTCGCTGGTGCAGCTTGTGGCCACCGACGAGATGCGGGGCCGGGTGATGAGCATCTACAACATCGCCTTTCGCGGAGGGATGCCGATCGGCAGCTTGGTGACCGGTTCGCTGATCCCGGTATTTGGCGTGCAATCGGTGGTGGGAGTGTACGGAGTACTGTTGGCCGGACTGGCGTTGTACCTGCTGCTGGTCCAGCGCAAGATCACCGCGCTGTGAACGGATAGAATGGACATGTTCCCCATGAGACTCGCCCTGCTACTGGCCGTGCTCGGATGCGCGGCGGCCGAACTGCCGAAGGACCTGAAAAAGGCCCGCGACGGGCAAGACCGGGCGGCGCTCGACAGGCTGGCCGGAGCGGCCGGCGAGCGGGCGCAGAAGGCGCCGGGCGACGCCGTGGCGCAGTACGCGGCCGCGCGGGCGCAGCTTGTGCGAGCCGAGGTGCTGATGGAGCAACGCGACCGCAACGGCGCGCGGGCGGCGGCCGAGACGGGAATCCGCGCGGCTGAGAAAGCGGTGGCGTTAAAGCCTGGTTCGGCCGAGTTCCACCGCATCCTGGGCACGCTGTGCGGGCAGGTGATTCCGGCCAACGTGCTGGCGGGGGTGAAGTACGGCCGGTGCGCGCTGGATGAGGTGAACAAAGCGGTGGAGCTGGATCCGAAATCGGCCGCGGGCTGGCTGAGCCGGGGCGTGGGCAACTACTACCTGCCGCCGTCGTTCGGCGGTGGGGCCGACATCGCGCTGAAGGACATCGACAAGGCGCTGGAACTCGACGCCAAGGACGCCGACGGGTGGCTGTGGCGGGGCATCGTGCTGCGCAAGCTGGGGCGCAACGCCGAAGCCCGGCAGGCGCTGTCGAAGAGCGCGGCGCTGAACCCGCAGCGCGTCTGGACGAAACAGCAACTGGAGAAGACGCCGGAGAAGTGAAGCCGCAGCGCCTCTTCATCGCGCTCGCTCTCGCGCTGCTCACGCTGCTGGGATTCGCCGTTTTTCCGGGCCACACGTGGCTGCAATCGGACACGCAGATCTATGCGCCGATCCTGGAGCGGCGGGTGAATGCGGAGCTGTTCGGCCGCGAGGAGATCGCGCTGCGGCCGCACGTGACGTGGACTCTATACGACGAGATCGCCATCGGCTTGCGGCATGTGACGGGTCTGGAATTCAAGACGCTGCTCCAGGCGCAACAGCTTCTGTTCCGCTTCATCGGGCTGACGGGCGCGTTTCTGCTGGCGCAGGCGTTGGGCCTGAACGTGTGGGGCGCGCTGCTGGCGGCGGCCTGCTTCGGACTGGGAGCGACGATCAACGGTCCAGCCGTCCTGACCATGGAATACGAGCCGGTCCCGCGGGGTTTCGCCGTCCTCCTGCTGATGGGGGCCATCGGTTGCGCGGCGCAGCGGCGCTGGCTGGGCGCCGGGCTGCTGGCGGGGGTGGCCACGCTGTACCACCCGACATCGACGGCGCCGTTCTACGTGTGCGGGCTGGCGCACTGGCTGTGGTCGCACGACCGGCGGGAGAAGCTGGCGTTCGTGATCCCGCTGGCCTGTTCCATCGCCGCGGTGTTTCTCTTCGCGTTTCTGCAACCGCAGGTGACGGAGCGCCAGGTGTGGTTCGGACGGATCGACGAATCGCTCGAAAAGATCCAGCGGCTGCGCGGCGCCTACAACTGGATCTCTCAGTGGCCGAAGCCGTGGCTATGGCAGTACCCGGTGCTGTTGGGGATTGTGGCGGCGGCGTGGTTGCGGCTGCGCGGGGCGATGACGGCCGAGGCGCGATTCTTCGCGCTGGCGCTGCCGCTGTTCGGGATGCTGACGGTGCCGGCGCAATACCTGATGCTGGACGTGGGCAAGTGGATCCTGATCCCGCAGTTCCAGCCGGCCCGCGCGGTGCTCTACATTACGACCTTCGCGGTGATGCTGGGCGTGGCCGCCGCCTGGCGGGCGGCCGCCGGCGGGCGGCGGGCGGAAGCGGCCGCCTGGCTGGTTCCGGTTTTCGCGATTCCGGCCAACGGTCTGGTGGTGCAGCTTTGGACGGACTTAAACTGGCGCCGGATGGCGCTGGTGCTGGGCCTGGCGGCGGTGACGGCCCTGGCGTCGTCGTTCCGGCGCAGCCGGGCGCTGGCGCCCGTGATGGCGGTGGCGGCGGCGTTTCTGATTCCGGGCTGGGGGGCGATGCGCAACTACCCGGCGCTGCATACGGCGGAGTTGGACCAGCTCTCGGCGTGGGCGCGTGAATCGACACGCCCCGACGCGTTGTTCCTGTTCCCCGACGTGCACCGGGGGTTGCAGGCCGGGGTCTTCCGCGCACAGGCGCGGAGGGCGCTGTACGTGGACTGGAAGTCGGGCGGGCAGGCGAACCTGCTGAAGGGGTACGGCGAGGAGTGGTGGCGCCGCTGGCAGCAGGTGAACCAGGCGCGGGCGCCGCTGCGGCCGTTAGCCGGGTACCGGGCGATGGGCATCGACTACCTGGTGGTGAAGCCGGAGAACCGTCCGGCCGGCGCGGCGGTGGTGTACGCCAACAAGAACTGGGTGGTGATCGCGCTCAAGCCCTGAGCGCGAGGAAAGCGTCGACTTCGGCGCGGGAGGGGGCCGAGGCCTGAGCGCCGAGCCTGGTGACGGAGATGGCCGCGGCGGCGTTGGCGAACCGGAGCGCCTCATGCAGCGGCAGATCCTCGGACAAGGCGACGGCGAGGGCGGCGTTGAAGGTGTCGCCGGCGGCGGTGGTATCGATGGCCTCGACGGGGAAACCCTCGACGCCCAGCGTGAGGCCCGGCCCGGAGTAGTAGCAGCCCTGGCTGCCGAGTTTGAGCACCACTTCGCGCGGGCCGAGGGCGTGCAGGGCGGCGGCGATCTGGCGAGCGTCCTGGAAGGTGACGCCAGTGGGGTTCCGGCCCAACAGGATGCAGGCCTCGCTCTCATTGGGGGTGAGAATGTCCACCTGGGAGAGCAGGGAAGGCGGCAGGAGCCGGGCGGGAGCCGGGTCGAGGATCGTCCTGGCGCCGGCTGCATGGGCCACCGCGAGCGCGTGTTCCACGGTGGGCAGCGGGCTTTCCAACTGGAACAGCGCGTAGCGGGCGCCGGTGAAGGCGAGGCGGGCGGAATCGATGTCGTCGCTGGAAAGTTCGAGGTTGGCTCCGGAGGCGACGACGATTGAGTTCTGCCCGGAGCGTTCCACCCAGATGAGGGCGACGCCGGTGGGCAAGTTCGGGGAGTCGCGGACGGCCGAGACTTCGACGCCGGCTTGGGCGAGGCTGGACCGGAGATGGCCGGCGAAGGGGTCGGCGCCGGCGCGTCCGATCATGCGGACGGCGACATGGGCGGCGAGCTTACCGGCGGCGCAAGCCTGATTGGCGCCCTTGCCTCCGGGGATCATCTGAAAGCCGGAGCCGAGGACGGTTTCGCCGGGAGAGGGGAGGCGGTCCACCTGAACGACGAAGTCCATGTTCAGAGAACCCGTGACAACCAGAGCGGATTCTGTCATGTGGGTGGGGATTGTCAGCCGCGGGTCAGGTCGATACCGAGGTTCTTCAACTCCTCGGCATAGTACCGCTTGTGGAGGATATCCCATTCCTCGCTGCCCTCGGGGATCTCCTTCTTCATGGTGCGGATCTTGGCACGAGAGGCTTTTTCGGCCTTGTCCTCGTTCAGGAGGACGTCGGAGACGAGGCGCACCAGTTCCAGGCGGACGTCGTTGGGATCCTTGCGGAAGCGGCAATCCCTGGATTTTCTGAGGACGGAGACCAGTTTGTGGGAGATTTCGTTGATCTTGTCGCGGCTCAGTTTCATGGCGTCGCCGGTATCGCGCCCGGCGGCGCGCACGATCTTGCGCTGGGCCACCAACTGGTTCTTAATCTTGCGGAACATCTCGGAGTAGCTGATGCTGTTGTTGGACATGTACACCGAGTACTCTTCCAGCAGGTCGCGCACCTCGTCGTTCAGCCGGTCCTCAATGGTCAATTCCTCGATGACGACGGCGTTGATTGTCTCGGCGACGGCCGTCGGATTGGCGATCTCGATGACGTTGGACCCGAGCTTGGCGGTCAACTGGCGGCTGAGATAAGCGACGAATTCTTTGGCGAGCAGCATTGCGGGCGCCCGGATGAAAGACCAGGCTAACTTTCAGTCTAGGGAGGGTGGAGAGGGGTGTCAAATCGGGCGCAGGCCGAGAAGCCTGCCGACGGCCTCGCGGAGCTTCTGGGGCTGGAAGGGCTTGGGAAGGAACTCGACGTGGGCGGAATCGCGACCGGGATGGTGCAGTTCGGCGGCGTAGCCGGAGACGTAGAGCACGGGGAGCCCGGGGTAGCGTCCGCAGAGTTCGGCGGAGAGCGCCCGGCCGCCGGTGCCGGGCATGACCAGGTCCGTGATCAGGAGGTGCGGCGGCCCGGCGGCGGCGATTTGCAGGGCCTCCTTCGCGCTGGAGGCCCGGAGAACGGAATAGCCGGACGCTTCGAGCGCCGCGGCGGCCATGTTGAGGACCTGGAGATCGTCGTCGACCAGGAGGATTCGGATGGCAGCGGCGCAGGCGGCTTCAGAGCGCTCCGCGGAGGCGATGACGGCGGCCTGGCCGGAGGCTTCGGGTTGCTCGTCAGTGGCGGGGAAGAGCAGATTGAAGGTGGCGCCCTCGCCGGGAGCGCTGACTACGTGCAGATGGCCGCCGCTCTGCTTGACGCTGCCGTAGACGCTGGAAAGACCCAATCCCGTGCCTTTGCCCATCTCCTTGGTGGTGAAGAACGGCTCGAAGATGCGCTCGCGGGTGGCTTCAGACATGCCGGCGCCGGTATCGGAGACCGACAGGGAGACATGCGGTCCGGGGTGAATCTCGAAACCGTGCCAGGATGTCCGTTCGCTCACATCCTCGTCTGCCGTCGCGATGGTGAGCGCGCCGCCGCCGGGCATGGCATCGCGCGCGTTGGCGGCCAGATTGAGGATGGCGTTTTCGATCTGGCCCTTGTCCAACCGGACACGCAGCAGCCCGGGGGCGAGCGAGTAGTTCAACTGCACGGAATCGCCCAGCAGAGGCTTGAGCAGGCCCTCCATGGAGAGGGCCACGTGGTTGAGATCCAGAACCCTGGGCCGGAGCACCTGCCTGCGGCTGAAGGCGAGGAGCTGGCTGGTCAGATCGGCCGCGCGGCTGCCGGCGTGGCTGATTTCCATGAGCGGCTGGTAGAGGGGCTGCTGCTCCCCGGTCTGCGCGAGCAGCATCTCGGCGTAGCCGTTGATCACGGTCAACAGGTTATTGAAATCGTGGGCGATGCCGCCGGCCAGCGTGCCGAGCGATTCCACGCGCTGGGCGTGGAGAAACTGCTCCTCGACCTCTCTCAAGTCGGTGATGTCCTGCACGATGCCGGTCATCACCTGGCGGCCGTCCGGAGTGGTGACGATTTCTCTTTCGCTGCGGAGGTGGCGCGTAACGCCGTCGGAGCGGATGACGCGGTACTCGAGAGACCCCCCGCGCCGATCCGCGCCGGGCAGTTGCACGATGGCGCGCATTCTCTCTCTGTCGTCCGGATGGATGAGGCTGAGGACGAGGTCGAGGCTGGGCTCCACGCTGCCTGGGGCGAGGCCGTAGAGACGATAGGTCTCGTCGGACCACAGCATCCGGCCGGAGGCGAGGTCCCGCTCAAAAGCGCCGAGGTGTGCGACCGCCTGCGCCCGATCGAGGTTTGCGCGGCTCTCCAGCAGCTCGGTTTCCGCGCGCCGCAGCTTCCTCCGGTTCAGGATAAGCGCTGCGATGATGAGCGATTGCGCCAGAAGAAAGGCGGCGCCGGTCCAGACGGCCAGGCGGTTCTGATGGTAGATTTCCACCAGGCTGGCGGGCGCGTTGACGACCTCCGTTCCTGGCGGCAGGCCGGACTCGTCCAGGCCCCAGCGCTTCATCACGTCGTGGTCCACCAGCAGCGACAGCCCGCCTTGAACGGCCAGCGGGATGGCGGAAGGGGCCTGCCCGTTGAGCACCTGGACGGCCATGCGCGCGGCGAGGCGGCCATGGTCGAAGCCCTGGTCCCGGTTTCCGCTGAGATAGCCCTGCCCCAGCGAGCTGGTATTCGGGCTGAAGACGGGCGCCGGGGAGGCTTGGGCGATCCTGGCGCTTGACACTCTTTCGGGGATGTAGTCCCCCTGATGATCGTGCGTGAACATCGTGGCGAGCACGACAGAGTCCGCCGGCGCGGCCCGCAGGCGATCCAACAGCGTCTCGAAAGGCAACTGCGCGCCGTCCAGGAACTCAAATTGGAGAGCGGGGATCTCGCCAGCCAGTTGCCGCAGTTGGGCGAGGTGGGCGGCGCTGGTGGCGGAGTTGTCGGCGACCACGTACACCCGCCGGGCGCGAGGGAACAGTCTGGTGGCCTCATCCACCAGACTGCGGACGTTGAGTTCCTCTTCGATGCCGGTGTAGGAGTCCCTGGGCGCACTGGCGATCAGTTGCTTGCCCGAGACGCCACAGAAGACCACCGGCACGCCGCCGAACAGGGACGGCTTGTGTTCCAGCAGGAAGGCCAGGGCGTCGTCGTCGACGCTCACGATGAGGTCCAGCCGGGTTCCGGCGTACTTCAGGGCCAGCCAGCAGCGGATTTCGGCAAAGTAACCGGGTTCGAAATGCCGCTTGGTATCGAGGAACTCGGTCCAAATCTCCACCTCGAAGGGCTGGTCGTTCATGACCGAGCGGAAGCCGCGGCCGACCTCGTCGGTCCATTCCAGGCCGGCGTGGTAGGAGTTCAGGATGAGGACGTTGCGCTTGGGGAGACCGCCAGCACTCTGGCCCGCGGCGGTCCAGCACTGCATTGCGAGCAGAGCGGACAGCAGCGTGGACAGAGAGAGTCGGGGCACTCGGTTTGATTCTCCGCGCGGAACACGGCCCCCCGATTATACTCTTGTGATTGCGGCCCGCACGGGACATTCAGTTTCAATGTTCAGTATCGCCGGCGTGGTGGTCGAGAAAATCGCGGTCGATCTTCTTGCGTCCTTGGAAGCCTTCTTCCACGCCGTGCCAGTGGGAGATGCCGGATTCGCCGAGGCGCCAGCAGAGCAGGACTTCGGCGCCGCGGTACAGGGTGGGGAAGTCCGCCAGTCCGGCGTCGAGGTCCTTCACCTGGACGCCCAACTCGCCGATGGCCTCCATGGAGTCCTTCAGTGCCCCGGCGGCATCGGCGCGCGATTGGCCTGCTTCGGCGACACGGACCGGATCGATGCGCATGCCGCCCATCATGCGGACCCGCCCGGTAAGGCTGGCGATCTCCGATTGTGACTCATCCAGGGCCGCCTTGGCCCGCACGGCGCCACGCAGCAGCCGCTCCACTTCCGGCAGCAGTCCTTGGGCGTGATGGAGGGTGAAGTAGCGCGGCATCACTGAGATAGACGCAGCGGGCGGGAGGAAGGATTCGGCCGCCGGGGCAATGTCGGACAATGGGAGGAGAGTGTCATCCCCATCCATGCATCGCCCTGCTATTCTCTTGCTGCTTGCCGGCCTGTGCCTCGCCGCGGGCTCTTCCGCTCAAACCGGCGCCATCCGGGGCCGGGTCACGCTGGCCGACGGCGGCGCGCCGCTGCACAACGCCAGCGTGCACCTGAGCCCGCTGGGCCGCACGGCCTCCACCAATGAGAAGGGGGAGTTCGTATTCAGCGGCGTGCCGCTGGGCGACTATTCGGTGATGGCGCACATGCACGCGCTGGCGGACGAAAAGCAGAGCGTTACGGTGCGGCCGGGCGAGGCATTGGAACTGGAGTTCGCCTTGAAGCTCTCCGCCTTGCGGGAGTCTATCACCGTGACGGCTTCCGGGCACGAGGAGACGGTGATGGACTCCTTCCAGTCGGTCACCTCCCTGGAGGGCTACAAGCTGACCACGCGTAGCGGATCGACGTCGCTGGGGGATCTGCTGGACCTGGAGACGGGCGTGGCCAAGCGCAGCTCCGGCCCCGGATCGAGCCGCCCGGTGGTGCGCGGATTCGACGGCGACCGGGTGCTGATCCTCCAGGACGGGATGCGCACCGGGACGCTCTCCTCGCAGTCCGGCGACCACGGCGAGCCGGTGGATTCATCCAACATCGAGCGTGTGGAAGTGGTCAAAGGCCCGGCCACGCTGCTCTACGGTTCCAACGCCATCGGCGGCGTGGTGAACGTGCTGACGGACCATCACATCATCAACCAGCACCCGCACGAGGGCCTGCACATGGCGCTGAACGGCGCCGGGGGCACGGCCAACGCGCAGGGCGGCGGTGGCGGCTCGTTCGAGTACGGCTCCGGGCACTGGATGCTCTACGGTTCGGGCGGCGGGATGCGGACAGGCGATTACCGCACCCCCGCCGGCACGGTGCTCAACTCAGGCGGCGAGCTCACGAACTTCAAAGCGGGGGCCGGCCGGTTCGGGGAGAAGCTCTCCTTCAACACGAATTTCCAGAACGTGGAAACCACCTATGGGATTCCGGTCGAATCGGCCGCCGACGAGATGGCCGTGCTCAAGATGCGCCGCAACAACGTCCGGTTCAACGGGGCGGTGAAGAAGTTGGGCGGTTTCGCCGAGCAGTTCCAGTTTGACCTGAACTACTCCGACTACACGCACAGGGAGGTAGTGGAGGGCGTCACCGGCACGCAGTTCTTCAACAAGCAGTTCACCTACCGCGGAACTCTCAACCAGAAGAAGCGCGGGCCGCTGACCGGCAGCCTGGGCTTCTGGGGTCTGCATCGCGACTACGAGGCACGGGGCGCCGAGGCGCTGACGCCGCCGGTGGGGCAGGACTCCCTGGCGGTGTTCGGCCTGGAGGAGTTGACGTTCAAGCGCATCCGCTTCCAGTTCGGAGCGCGGCTGGAGCGCAACGCCTACTCGCCCGA
>JACRBC010000009.1 GCA_016213245.1 Candidatus Solibacter usitatus
GACTGCGTTGACAGCCCGGATTCACATCTCTTCCAGAGTCTTGTGATCGAGCTTACGGCCGTCAAGTTTGGGCACTCTCCTTAGATGATGCCGGATCTGGAGAAGAGTCAAGAACTGTACTTACTTATGGGACGCTTAGTAAACGCATCGAGGTAATCCCTCATCATCCCTTCAAATTCTGCCCGCTCAACATCATCCTGCACTTCCGCACCTCCCTGATCAGAGCCCCCTGGCAGCCCTGAATCATTCAGAGCCTACAACCGGCCGCGAGCCGGGGTGCCGTCTGACAGGATGGCCGGAACCGAATCGCCGTGCTGAATGGTGGCGTGGACAGCGGGGCTATGATGGTCCACATGGCTTTCAGGACAACGATGACCGTCTCGCTGCTGCTGGCCGGGCGCCTGGTGACGGCGCAGGAATCGCCGGGGGAACTTGCGCGGGCAGTGCTCAAGGAACTGGTCGAGATCAACACGACGGACTCATCCGGAGACAACACGGCGGCGGCGGAGGCGGTGGCGCGCCGCCTGCGGGCGGCGGGGATCGCGGCAGAGGACGTCTCGGTAGTGGTTCCGGCGCCGAAGAAGGGCAACCTGGTGGCCAGGCTCCGGGGGACGGGGCGGGCACGGCCGCTGCTGCTGCTGGCGCACCTGGACGTGGTGGAAGCGCGGCGCTCGGACTGGACGATGGAGCCGTTCAATCTCACCGAGCGCGACGGCTACTTCTACGGGCGGGGGACACAGGACATCAAGGGCGATGCGGCGCTGCTGGTGGCCAATCTGATCCGGCTGAAGCGGGAGGGGTTCAGGCCGGAACGGGACATCATTCTGGCGCTAACGGCGGATGAAGAGGGTGGGCGCGGCCCGAATGGGGCGGAGTGGCTTCTGCGCAACCGGCGCGAACTGATCGATGCGGAGTTCTGCGTGAACACCGACGCCGGAGGCGGGCAGGCGCAGGACGGACGGAGGGTGCTCTATTCGGTACAGGCTGCCGAGAAGGGGTACGTCTCGTTCGTGCTGACGGCGAAGAACGCGGGCGGGCACAGCTCGCTGCCGCGCGGCGACAACGCCATCTACGAGCTGGCCGCGGCGCTGACGCGGGTGAAGGCGATGGAGTTTCCGGTGCAGTTGAACGAGGTGACGCGCGGATACTTCGAGAAGAAGGCGGCGATTCCGGCGGCCCCGTCCGAGGCGGTTTACGAGAACGCGCTGCGGCGCACGACGTGCGTGGCGACGATGTTGAGCGGCGGGCACGCCGACAACGCGCTGCCCCAGACGGCGGAAGCGACGGTGAACTGCCGGGCGTTGCCTGGGGCGACGCAGGTGGAGGTGGAGCAGCGTCTTCAGGCGGCGGCGGGCCCAGGCGTCGATGTGCGGGTCAAGATCCCGCTACGGCCGAATCCGGCCTCGCCACCACCGGCGGAGCTGATGGCCCGGGTGGAGAAGGTGGTGCGTTCGATGTGGCCGGATCTGCCGGTGGTGCCGGTGATGGAGACGGGGGGCACGGACGGCAAGCCGCTGCGGGCGGCGGGCATTCCAGTCTACGGCATCGCGCAGATGTTCTACGACCTCGACGACATCCGCGCGCACGGCAGGGACGAGCGCATCCGGACGGCATACTTTTACGACGGGCTCGAGTTCGGCTACCGGCTGATAAAGGCACTGGCCGGCCGTTAACCGGCGGGGTCAGCGGAGGCGGATGTCGGCAATGCGGACTTCGACATCGCGGTCCCGCAGGCGCTGGAGGATGGCACCGGAGGCGTCCGCAACGACACTTACGCCGCCGTAGGTGCGGCCTTTCCATGGCCCGTGGCTCATGACGCCGACAAGATCGACTCCGACGAAAGGGCACTGCAGGAGAGTCGCGCGGCGCGAAACCAGGCGCTCGAGATTCCGGGAGTGTTCGGGCCATTTGTCCATCTCGGCGGCCCAGCCGTAAGGCACGATCATGAGATCGGGCTTCAGCATACGCAGGCGTTCAAGGTGGGCATCGACAAAAGTATCGGCGCAGATCACCAGGCCGATACGGCCGAAAGGGGTATCGACGACGCCGATGGCAGAGGGCTCACCTTGAGAGTACGGCGGGCTCATGAGTTCGGGCAGGACGTTGATCTTGCGGTGCTTCCAGAGCAGCTTGCCGGTCTTGTCAATCAGGATGGCGGAGTCGTAGAGACGATCACCGTCCTTTTCGTCGAGGCCGATGGCAATCATGACGCCCTGTTTGCGGGCCAGCGCGGCCAGTCGATCGCTGTCGGGACCCGGGATGGGGTAAGCAAGGCGGTGCGCGTCGGGGTTCTCCCAGCCGAGAATGGCGGACTCGGGGAATGCGGCGATGTGGGCGCCGCCCGCGCTGGCGGCTTCCAGCGCATACTCGACGCGGCGAAAGTTACCTTCGCGGTCACCGTCGATCACCAGGATCTGGCAAACGGCGACGCGAACGGAGGAGGGGGTGACGGGTGGCGGTGGCGACATAAGAAGGAGCAGAGCGAGGAGCACGATTCATTATGGCGTGGCACTGCTGCTCAGGGACGAGGGAAGATGCGGGTCGCGGTGGGCGGCCGGTGGGCCACCGCCGGCTGAATCGGCACGGGCTGATAGAATCCCATACATTATGCGCAACTGGATTCACGCAGTGGCGTTCTGCGGTTTGCTGGCCGCGCCGAGCGTGGCGGAGCGTGGTCCGGCGCGGGTACTGATAGCGGCTGATGCGGGGCTGGATGCCCCGGCCAGGCACGGGCTGGAGCAGTTGCGCGCCAGCCTGGAGGCGCGCGGGCTGGCGGTGGAAGCGGCGGCTCCAAGTCGAGATTCTGCGGCCGACTTCGTCGTGCTGGCGGGGTTGAGCAGCGGTGGCGAGGCCGTGCGCGCGCTGGTCTCCTCCGGCGGCAGTCGGCCCGCCGAACCGCAGGCCCTGGCGGTGCGCAAAGTGAAGTTCCGGGGCAAGCCGGCGCTGGTGCTGTGCGGGTCGGACGGGCGCGGGCTGATGTACGCCGCGCTGGACACGGCGGAGCGAGTGGCGTGGGCGGGCGAGATGCGCGATCCATTCGCCGCCGTGCGCGACGTGGACGAGAGGCCCTACCTGGCCGAGCGCGGTATCTCGATGTACACGATGCAACGGGCGTACTTCGAGAGCAGGTTGTATGACGAGCAGTACTGGCGGCGGCACTTCGACTTGCTGGCACGCAGCCGCATCAACACGTTCACGGTGATCTTCGGCTACGAGAACGGCGGTTTCATGGCGCCGCCGTATCCGTACTTCTTCAATGTCGCCGGATATCCAGAGGTGCGTCTGGCGGGGATCAGCCGGGCGCAACAGGAGAAAAACTCGGCGGCGTTCCGCGCGCTGATCCGCATAGCGCGTGAGCGCGGTGTGGACGTGATCGCCGCCATCTGGGACCATATCTACCGCGGCGGCGTCCAGGGCGGCGGCATCCCGGGCGCGTCGGAACTCGCCGGGAAAGACACGCCCGGCCTGGTCACGGGCCTGAGGGCGGAAACCCTGGGATCTTACACGCAGGCGGCGCTGGCGCAGTTTCTCGGGGCGTTTCCGGAACTGGCAGGGCTGGAGTTCCGGATGCACGGGGAGTCCGGACTGAAGCGCGATGAAATGGGGCCCTTCTGGCATGCAGTGTTTCAGGATCTGGCGCGCGCGAAGCCGGGCATGCGAATAACGCTGCGGGCCAAGGAACTGCCGGACGAGATCATCCACGACGCATTGAAGCAGGGGCTGCAGGCGCGCGTCGAAACCAAGTACTGGATGGAGCAGATGGGGCTGCCTTTCCATCCGACACATGTCAACCGGCAAAACCAGAAGGACCGCCGGCACGGCTATGCCGACCTGCTGCGCTACCCACAGCGTTACAGGGTGCACTGGCGGCTCTGGAGCGGCGGTACGGCGCGCCTGTTGCTGTGGGGCGATCCCGAGTACGCAAGGCGATACGCTGAGAGCGCGCGGCTCTATGGCGGCAACAGCATCGACGTGAACGAGATGCTCGCCACGAAGATGCTCGGCGAGCCCCACGACAGGGCGCCTCTGCCGGTTCTCCAGGACGGCCACCGGTACTACGACTACGAATTCGAACGCTACTGGCACTTCTACCAAGTGTGGGGGCGCGTGGCGTACAACCCCGCCACGCCGGCCGAGGTTTGGGAACGCGAATTCCGGCGGCGCCTCGGCGCGGCGGGTCCGAGCCTGATGCAGGGGCTGCACGCGGCCAGCAAGGTGTTGCCGCGCATCATCGCGGCGAGCTATCGCTACCAGTTGTTTCCGACAACCCGCGGCTGGGCGGAGATGATGCGCCAGGAGGATCTGCCGAAGTTCGCCGAACTGGAAGGCACTGATATCGAGCAGTTCATGAACCCGCGCGACGCGGCGCGCGGCATCATCTCCGGTGCGGCGGCCAGCAAGCGGCGGCCTGAGGAGACAAGCCGCTGGTTCCGGGATCTTTCGGAGAAGATTCTGAAACACGTGCACGACGCAGAGGCAGCCGGACTGGCGGGCAACGAAGCGAAGTCGACGGTAGTGGACCTGTCAATACTGGCCGGGCTGGCCAGGTACCACGCCGCGCGGCTGCGGGCGGCGGTCAGCTACAACCTGTATCGCGAGACGGGCGACACGGATGCATTTGACGAAGCGATCCAGCAGGAACGGAGCGCCGTCGAGGCGTGGAAGGAGATGGTCCAGTCAGCCGGCGATACGTATGCGGACGAGCTCGCCTTTGGCGTGCACGCGGTGGGATTCCCCCGGCATTGGAAAGAAGAACTGCAAAAGCTGGAGCAGGGACTGCGGCAACTGGCTGTGGAGCGAGAAAGGGCGAGGCAGCGGCCGGTCGGCGCGCGCCGGAGGCGCGAGCCTCCGCAGGGCGCCGCGCCGCGTGTCGAACTGAATGCCGTGGCAAGCGCGTACCCGGGCATGCCCCTGACGATCACCGTGCGCACCCAGGATGCCGCGGCGGTGCAGTCCGTGCGGTTGCGCTACCGGCACCTGACGCAGTACGAGGACTACCAGACGGTGGAGATGCAGCCGGCCGGCGGCACGGGCACGTATCGCGCGACCATCCCCGGCGCGTTTATCACGACGGAATGGGACGTGATGTACTTCGTCGAGGTGGTTGGGCAGAACGGCGAGGGCAGGAACTACCCGGATCTTGAGGTGGAAGCGCCATACGTGATCGTCCCCGTGGCGCGCGGGGAATCGCGGGCCGGGGGCGGCTAGATGTTCCACTTCGGGTCCCAGACCACGCGCGAGCGGCTCTGGTAGGCGCGGTTGGCCATGTAGCAGGCAACGGAGGAGAAGTAGCCCTCCTCCTCGTTGGCAACCGGCTTCTTTCTGGACTTGATGCACTCCAGCCAGTTGCGCAGCAGGGGTTCCGCCGTGGCGCCGGTACCAGTGCCCTGAGCCTTGGGCTCGACGCTGAACTTCTTGTTGGGCGTGTAGTCCCACCCCTTGTCGACGACGTATCGCTCGGTCCAGAGCGAGCCGCCGGTACCGCGCAGTTCGACGCCGGCGGAGGTTTTCACACCCGGCGCGGTGAGGCATTCGGCGTGGAAGGTGACGGTCGCCTTGTTGGGGTATTCGAGGATGAAGCTGATGACGTCGGGTGTGTCGCGGCCGTCCTCGTAGTAGAAGGTGGCGCCGCCGGCGACGGCGGAGAGTGGATTGCGCAGGCCGAGGAGGTGGTGGGCGGAGTCGATCACGTGGATGCCGATGCCCATGATCATGCCGCCGTCATAGTGGAGCCACTTGTAGGGGCTGAAGTAGATCGCGGGGCTCCAGGGGACCTTGGGGCCGCGGCCCAGCCAGCGTTCCCAGTCCAGGCCCGCGGGCTTGGACTCCATGCCGGGCGGAGGCTCCTGCACGTAGCCGCTGTTGCTCATGTACCAGGTGCGCGCCATGCCGATCTTGCCCATGATGCCGGTGTCGACGTACTTCTGTTTGGCTTCAACGAACTGCGCCAGGGCGCGTCCCTGCATGCCCACCTGGAGGACGCGGCCGGTTTCGCGCACGGCGCGCACGATGGCCTGGCCGTCTTCCGGCGTGTGGACCATGGGCTTTTCGACGTAGACGTCCTTGCCGGCGCGGAGGGCGTCGACGGTGATGGGGGCGTGCCAGTGGTCGGGGGTGGCGACGATGACGGCGTCGATCTCCTTCTGTTCGAGGACGCGGCGGTGGTCGCCGGTTTTCAGCACGGGCTTGCCGGCCACTTTTTCGGCCTGCTCGCGGCGGGCGTCGTAGACGTCGCAGACTGCGACGTAGTCCACGTCGCCCTGCTTGTTCAGCTCGCGCATCAGGTACTGGCCGCGGCCGCCGGCGCCGATCACGCCCACGCGCAGCCTGTCGGCGGCGCCGGATACGCGGGCGGCCGCCGCCGCTGTCAAGAAGGTCCGTCTGGTCGCTTCAACCATGGAAATGTGATACCTCTGCGCCTCAGCATATCGCCGCCGGAGGCTCGATGCGACCCCCCTCATGATAAAATCAAGGTTCACGCCGGATCTTCCCTGGAACCACCCTTGAAAATCGGATTCGTCAGCCTGGGCTGTCCCAAGAACCTTGTGGACAGCGAAGTGATGATGGGGCAGTTGACCGCCCGCGGGCACGAGCTTACCAGTGCGCCGGAGCAGGCCGAAGCCATCGTCGTGAATACCTGTTCGTTTATCGACCCGGCGAAGCAGGAGTCCGTCGATACCATCCTGGAGATGGCCGGGTACAAGAAGACGGGACGGGCGCGCCGGCTGATTGTGGCGGGCTGCCTGGTGGAGCGCTTCCGGGAGGAGATCCGGGCGACGATTCCGGACGTGGACGCGGTGCTGGGCACCAACGAGCTGGACGACATTGTGGCGTTGTGCGAAGGCGGCGAGGGGCACGCCAATCCCCTGGAGCCGTATCTCTATCACGACCTGACGCCGCGCGTACTTTCGACGCCGCGCCACTACGCCTACATCAAGATCAACGAGGGGTGCGACCACCCGTGCTCGTTCTGCGTCATCCCGCAGTTCCGCGGCGGATTCCGCAGCCGGCGGCTGGAATCGGTCGTCGCCGAGGCACAGCGGCTGTTTGCGCAGGGGGTGCGGGAGATCAACCTGATCGGGCAGGACACCACCGCCTATGGAGACGACCTCGGGCTGGAGGACGGGCTGGCCGTGCTGCTGGAGCGCCTGGCGCGGATCGAGACGCCGCACCAGAAGTGGATCCGGTTTCTGTATTGCTACCCTAACCGCATCACACGGCGGCTGCTCGACACAATCGCGGCTCACGATTCGCTGGTGAAGTACATCGACATGCCACTGCAGCACGCCTCGCCGGCAGTGCTGAAGCGGATGAAGCGCGGCGCGTCGGGTGAAATCTTCCTCAGGACTCTGGACAAGATCCGCAGAGCGATTCCGGGGGTGGCCATCCGCACGTCCATGATTGTCGGCTTCCCCGGCGAAACGGAGAGGGACTTCGAAGAGCTGTGCCAGTTCGTCGAGGCAGCGCAATTGGACAGGCTGGGCGTATTCTCGTACTCCGACGAGGAGACGAGCGCGAGTTTCGGGCTGGACGGCAAAGTGGACAAGCGCACCATCTACAACCGCCGGCGGCGGCTCATGGCTGTGCAGCGGAAGGTTTCCAAAAGGATCAACCGCGGGCTGGTGGGACGGGAAGTGCCGGTTCTGGTGGAGGGCCCTTCCGAGGAGAGCGATCTGCTGTGGCAGGCGCGCATGGCGACGCAGGCGCCGGATATCGACGGGGTGTGCTACATCGGCGACTTCGGTGACGCCGAGCCGCGAGCCGGGCAGTTTCGCACCATGCGGGTAACGCGCGCACACGATTATGATCTGGTTGGAGACCTGATCGACCAGCCATCAGCGGAGCCGCCTCCGGTTTTCAACCCGTTTCCGATCATCGCTTCCAGCGCCGGCCACCGCCACGCGCACCAATAGAGTCATGAAGTGCCCCATCTGCAAGAAAGAGGTCCGGTTCGGCGCGCCGCTGATGCCGTTCTGCAGCGAGCGCTGCCGGCTGATCGACCTGGGCAACTGGTCGGACGAGACATATCGCATTCCGGTGGAGCAAGCTGCTCCGAAGGAAGAGGCGGAGAGCGATGAATAGGCTGGCCCTCCTGCTCGGCACGTGGTTCGGATGCGGGCTGGCGCCACTGGCGCCGGGAACAGTGGGCTCGGTGGGAGCCCTGATCGTGGCCTGGCCGTTGGTCGCGTGGTGCGGCTTCCTGCCCTGGCATTTTCCGGCGCTGGCCGCCGTGTTCACTCTGCCAGGCATGTGGGCAGCGGGCCGCACGGCGGCGATCAAGGGCCTCAAGGATCCGCAGATCGTGGTCGTAGATGAAGTGCTGGGCCAGTGGATCGCGCTGGGCGGCGCCGCGGCGTTGGACCCACCCCGGCTGCTGGCGGCGTTCGCGCTGTTCCGGCTGTTCGACATCGTGAAGCCGTGGCCGGTGCGGCGGCTGGAGGCGCTGCCGGGGGGCGTGGGGATCGTCGCGGACGACCTGGCGGCGGGCGCGTACGCGGCGCTGGTCCTCTATCTGTCGCGATTCGTGGTTCAATTCTAGGAAGAAGCTGACTTGTCCCTGATGCCCTTCAGACGTAACGGCGCCGAGCGCCCCAAGATCGAGTCCATTTCGCCGGCTGCCGCAATCCCCGGCGGAGACGTGCAGATTCGCGGCACCGCTTTCGGCTCGCTGCCCCGCCCGGAAGTTTCCATTGGCGGCGCGATGGCGCCGCTCATCGTCGGCTCCGATGGTTTTGTCGTGGCGCGCGTGCCGGACGGCGCGGCGGGCGGCGAAGTGGTGGTGAGCAACGGCGAGCAGGAGAGCGCCCCCACCTCCGTCGCCGTGGGCGTGCTGGTGGCGGGGAACCTGCACCCGGTGGCGAGTCCCGTGGTGGACGGCGCAGGCAACATCTTCACCACATTCAGCGGCTCGCGCGGGCAGAAGACCCCGGTGGCTGTTTTTCGCGTCGACGCCGCCGGGACCATCACGCCGTTCTTATCGGAGATGATGAACGCGACCGGCTTGGCCTTCGACGCCGCCGGCGTGCTGCACGTCTCGTCGCGCTTCGACGGCGTGGTGTATCAGGCCACCGACAGCGGCGTGATGAGCGTGTATGTGGAAGGCATGGGCGTGGCAACCGGAATCGCCTTCGATCACGACGGCAACCTGTACGTGGGCGACCGGTCGGGCACCATCTTCAAGGTCAGTCCTTCTCGCCAGATCTACGTCTTCGCGACGCTGGAGCCATCGATCTCGGCATATCACTTACAGTTCGGACCGCAGGGGTACTTGTACGTCACCGGACCGACAACCTCGAGCTTCGACTGCGTGCAGCGGATTTCCTCCGCAGGCGAAGTGGAGCTGTTCTACCGCGGGCTGGGCCGGCCCCAGGGCATGGCATTTGACCCGCAGGGCAACCTCTACGTCGCCGCCTCGTGTGGTGGCCGGCGCGGCATCGTGAAGATCGACCCGCAGCGCGAGGCCAGCCTTCACCTGTCGGGCCCCAACGTCGTCGGCTGCGCCTTTGCTCCCACCGGCGAGATGATCGTCACCACGACCAACGCGCTGTATCGCATCCCCTCACGCTAGGAATCTCACCATGAACGCCGAAATCATCGCCGTCGGCAGCGAACTGCTTACGCCACAACGCAGCGACACCAATTCGCTGTGGCTCACCGCACGCCTGAATGAACTGGGCGTGGAAGTGATCCAGAAGTCGATCCTTGGCGACGACCGGGACCGGTTGGCCGAGGCTGTCCGCGCCTCTCTGAGCCGGGTGCCTCTGGTCGTGCTGACCGGCGGGCTGGGACCGACCGAGGACGACGTGACCCGGGAAGCGGTGGCTCAGGCGCTGCACCGGCGCCTGCTGTTCTCCCGGGAGATCTGCGACTGGATCGAGGCGCGCTTCACGCGCCTGGGCCGCAAGATGGCGGAGATCAACAAACGCCAGGCGTTCCTGGTGGAAGGCGCTGAGCGGTTGGAAAATCCCAATGGCACGGCTCCGGGGCAGTGGCTGGACCTGCCGGGAGGGATGGTGCTGCTGCTGCCGGGACCGCCCCGCGAGATGCAGCCGCTGTTTGAGAAGGAGTGCCTGCCGCTGCTGCGCGAGCGGCTGCCGCAACTGCATATCGCCACGCGCTGCTATCGCGTTGCGGGCATGGGGGAGTCCGATCTGGATGCGCTGATCGCGCCGATCTACAAGCTCTATGCCAATCCGGTAGCCACGATTCTGGCGGCCGAGGGCGACGTGCAGATTCACCTGCGCGCGCGCTGCGAGAGTCCGGCGGAGGCCGAGGCGCTGGCCGGCGAGGTGGGCGCGAAGATTCTGGGCGCGCTGGGGAACCGCGTGTATTCAACCGGCGGCGAGCCGCTGGAGGCCGTGGTGGGAGCGCTGCTGCAGCAACGCGGCGCAACGCTGTCGGTGGCCGAATCGTGCACCGCCGGCCTGCTGGGGGCGCGCATCACTGAGGTCGCCGGCGCCTCCAACTGGTTCCTGGGAGGGTTCCAGGTCTACGGGACGCCGATGAAGACAAGGCTGCTGGGGTTGGATGAGAACCTGGTGAGCCGGAACGGCGTGGTCAGCGAGGCGGTGGCGGTGGCCATGGCCGAGTCGGTCCGCGACCGCACGGGCTCCACCTACGCCCTGTCCATCACGGGAGAGGCGGGTCCGGAGAGTTCGACGCCGGGCGTCGATCCGGGGACCGTGTGGATCGGAATCGCGTCACCGGCAGGAGCGCAGGCAAGGATGTTCCGGTTCCCGAACGGGCGCGCGCGCGTCCGCAATTTCGCCGTTCAGACGGCGCTGAATCTGCTGCGGCTGCAACTCCTGCCGTAAGGACACCGGCTGCCGCGCCAGCGTACAATAGGCGCGGAAAGGGGTTGCAGCACCATGATCAGAGACATCCAGCCCACCCGGCGCCAGGTCCTTCTGGCCGGCACAGCCGCCGGCTTCGCTCCTACGCCACCGGTCTCGCGGGTAGCTATTGCGCGGGCACAAGCCTACGACGCAGGCATCTATGAGACGCTCAAGTCCCTGGTCGACAAGGCGGGCGGACTGGGCGCGGCGGCGAAGGGCAAGACTGTCGCGCTGAAGCTGAACCTCACCGGCAATCCGGAGCGGTTTCCGGTGAAAGCCGGATTGCCGTACCGGACGGATCCATCCACCGTGCTGGCGCTGTGCCAACTGCTGGCCCGGGCCGGCGCGCGGCGAATCCGGATCCTGGAGAGCTTCTTTCCAGCCAGGCAGGAGATGGCGCTGTGGGCGCGGTATGGGCTCGACATCCGCGCGATTGAGAATTGCGGCACGCAAGTGGAGTGGGAGAACACCAACAATCTCGGCCGCGGCACGCAGTACGCCCACATGAAGGTCCCCTTCGGCGGCTACGTGTTTCCGGCCTACCACCTGAATCACTCCTACGCCGACTGTGACTCGTACGTTTCGCTGTCAAAGCTGAAGAACCACTGGCTGGCCGGCGTCACGATGACGATGAAGAACAACTTCGGGCTGACGCCGTGTTCGCTGTACGGCAGCGATGCCGGAACTTCCGGGAATGAAGACCCCAAGCAGGAGCGTGGGGCGGTGGGACACAACGGCACCCGAACCCCTCCCCAAGGCGTCCCGCAGGAGCTCAAGCCGGAGTCGCCGCGGGAGCCGGGCTACCGCGTGCCGCGCATTGTGGTGGACCTTTGCGCCATCCGGCCGGTGGACTTTTCGGTTGTCGACGGCATCGATACGATCCGGGGAGGCGAAGGCGAATGGAACGCCGGCGTGGAGCGCATCAGCCCCGGCCTGTTGCTGGCCGGGCGCAACCAGGTGTGCGTCGACACGGTGTGCGCCGCGGTGATGAGTTACGATCCGCGGGCCACCCGCGGGACGGGGCCGTTCATTCGCGGAGACAACACCCTGCTCCTCGCCGAAGCCGTGGGACTTGGCTCGGCCGATCTTTCGAAAATCGAGATCGCCGGCGTGAAGTTGAAAGACGCCCGGATGGACTTCGGCCCGGGCCCAACGGGCAAGCGCCTGGGGACGGCCTGACCAGGGACTTACGGCCTACTGCCCGCGCTGGGTGAGTTCGAATTCGCCGGACTTTTCTCCGGCCCGGAAGAACTCCAGCACCTTGCCGATCTCCTGCGCGCCGTACTCCGCGCTCACGGCGTTCCTGATGTCGAGCACGGAACGTTTGCCGTCGGCAAAGCCCCTGAACTCCATGGCCAGGTACTGCGCTCTGGAAGCCTCCGCCGGGTCCACGGACGCTCCCCGCGCACCGCGTACGCCACCGCCCATGCCTGAGACAGTCCGTTTCTTTACCGGGACAATGCGCGCCGCCGCGGCTTCCTCGGCGGTCTGCCCCGCGCCGTGCTCGGGATCGACGCCGGCGGCCCGGGCGTAAGCCGCCAAACGTTCCAGGTCAGCCTTCAGTCCCGTGTCCACAAAGCTCTTTGACACCGCTTCGATTCGCGCCGCCACCGCCGCGTCCTCAGCCAGAACCGCGGCCGAACGGATGGCCTCGCCCTCGCGTTCATAGGCCATCCGCACCAGGTTCGCCGCTTCCCCATAAGATCCTTTGCCGCCGACCATCTGCAGCGCCAGGCGCAGTTGGGCGCCGGCGCGTTCGGCCGCATTGCCGGCCGCCAATTCAGCCACCCGCAGCGCGCCCGGCGCATCGGCATAGGCGATGGACACCAGGCTCGCCAGCGCGATGAACGCGGCGCGCTTCAATTGGGTCGGATCCGCGCCGGAGGCGCGGTCTTCGCTGGTGTGGTAAGCAATATCCGGCCAGTTATTGAAAAGCACGGCAGGCACGCCGTAGTTGAGAAAAACGGCGTGGTCTGACGAGCCGTAGTGCTTTTCGATGTTGTAGTAGAACTGGTCGCGCGAGCCCTGGGGATCCAGGATCGGGTAGCGGTAGCTGTAGGCGATGCGGCGATTCTGCACCTTTTCGCGGTTAGCCCAACTTCCGCAGTTGCGCTGAAAAGTCCTTTACCTGCAACGCGGAGGTAGCGAAGTCTTCACTACAAGTCCGCGTTTTCGATGCTGGTGGGGAGCTTCAGGCCGAGTCGCTGCAGGAGAATCGCCTGGTGCTC
>JACRBC010000099.1 GCA_016213245.1 Candidatus Solibacter usitatus
CCTCTTCAACCTCCTGACCTGTGCGTCTGTAACCATCTCAGGTGCGCCCGCAGGCGCGATCTTTGATGGTCGTTGATGGTTGTCGTCCGTAGGGAATTCTAATTGTCGTCGGCCGGGAGTTCTAATTGTCGCCGATCATGGGCCGCGGTGCCAGAGATTGCACGGCGCTTGGGGACGTCACCTTCACCTCAATCAAAGCCGACCGACTCTCTCAATGCCGGCTCACACACGACCTGAAATTCATCCTGGAGGTCGACAGTCGCAAAGCAACGAGCGATGACCGTGAGGCGCTGGGGCTCACACGAGGAAACGGCACATCTGTCCGAATTGAACTTGCGACAGGCACCCGGCTCCCTAGATTTGACTCGCTGGCGGCAGATCTCCCCTGGCACTACTCGCTCCGGGACATCATGAGCACATCGTCCGATTCTCGCGTCCTCCTGCGTCGCCTCGGCACGAAAGAGCAACAACCCCTCGCCTACCACGCGCCGGAAGGAGAACGGGTTGTGGATGAGGAGTACCCAATTCACGGGTACCCAGGCGCCAGGGCACACCTCACGATCTGGCGCGCGCCAGAACCCCTGGATGAAAGCAGGGGTGGCACACGATTTGAACGGTTCGGGATCATCATCAAAGGAAGACGAGCAATTCACGAGTGCAGCCTCCTCACAGACGAGCTGAGGCGCAACCCGCTCGCGCGACGGTACTTCGGCAGAATTGACTGCGCGTACCTCGATGACCTCCTCCAGCAGTTTGAAGGAGCACGCGAGCAAGGGACCACCACCCCTGAAAACCCGTGTTTGCTCATTGACCCAAACCGGCGCACGGGGCTTGAGCGAAAACATCCCTTCGTTACGCTCCTACTACAACTCCCCATCCAGCGTCTTCAACAGCTCATCACCAAGGATCGTGAGGAACAGCAACGGCAGGCGAAGCAAGTTGCCAACCACGAGACGCTGCAGCGTCTCAGTCGCCTAGCCAAACTCGCTGGCCGATTCCTCAAGCAACAACTCGACGATATTGAACAGCTCAGCACCGGCGACTCGCTCGACGAAAGTGCGTTCACCAAGACGGGCATAAGCATCTATCCGACATACCCCCGATTGATCTTAGGCCAAGAACGATCGCTCAGTGTCTACGTCAAAAAAGCTCTGGTCCGCGACGAGAATCAACTTATGTTCGTCACGACGGATGCACCAGAATCCGTACAGGTACTCGATAGTCCACTTCTGCTACGACCGCACCCAAAATTCGACGACCGACTCATCGGTAGCTTCCGCCTCAAAGGAATCGGTCTCTGCGATGACGCCCTCATCGCCACGTCCTGCCCCGGGCTACCCGTTGCCGAAGCATGCGTCCGCGTTGCCGCCGACACCCCCGCAGACCGCGAATTCACGGCGCCACTTGAATTCGAGCGACATGACTACCACGTTCGTGTGAACAGCCGAAAAACTCTGCGTGTGTATGCTCGGTATCCTGAGCTTCTTCTCGAACCGACCACCGCTCGCATCGAATCGTCCGAACCCGACAAGGTTGCAACCATCGGGGGATGCAGGCTCGTCCCAGTGGCGGGCACGAACTACGCGGAGGGAGAAGTCAAACTCGAAGGCCGTGTGCTCAAAGGGAAAGCCAAAATCACAGTAACCATCAACACCCACTCTGCACAGACGAACGTGAAAGTGGTTGACCAGAGCGAAGAGCCGAAAGGAATACCAATCAATATTGAACTCTGTGGCGAGGACTTTGGAAAATTCCGCGCTCGATGGGCTGATCATCTCGGCAAACCTAATCTCCTGCTCATCTCTGCTGTGCACAGGTCGCTTGCACGCTATCTCGGGCGAGAAGGCGATGGATACCCCGGACAAGATGCTCCGATGTTCCGGGTCCTCCTCGCTGAGATCGTCGCAGAAAGCATCTGCAGAAAGGCGCTGACACTGGAAGCTAGGGAGCGACCGTACGACTTCCACTTTACTGACCTTGCCGAGCCGCACGCGATCATCGATGACGTCTTCGGCCACTTGCATCAGCGGCTCCGAGACTTCGTCGCCGACGCGCACGCCATCATGCTCAGCGACCACGACCTGCGGTCCGACAGCAATCAGAGGTACGAGTTCGCTCTGGCTGGATCCCGCCCAGAACCAGTCTCGGCTGAAGCCTCTACGTGACCACCATGCTCCACTGCGCATTGCGGCGAAGCCGATCGCTTTTCCGGGATGGTACCAACAGGTATCCAGGGATGCACCTGGGAACCCAGGAAGGCGCATGGCCGCGCGACCATGCTACGGGGCCGTGACGCGCAGGCGGTGGAAGAGGAAGGCGAGGGGGCGGGAGTCGGCGGGGGCGAAGGGATCGGCAGGGCTGTTCCAGGTGGAGGAGCGGAAGGTGATGGTGGAGGGGCCGGCGGGGAGGTCCAGGTCGATGGAGTCGGAGGTGGAGGCGGAGTAGGAACGCAGGGCGCGGCCGTTGAGGAGGACGGTGACGGTCTGGCCGGGGCGGAGATCGAAATGGAAATCGAGCAGGGCGGGGTGGGGGTGGGGCTCGAGGAGGCACAGCGTGGCGTCGGGGCCGAAGGCCCAGCGGACGGGGGAGCCGGGAGGGCCTTCGATGAAGCCGAGGCCCTGATGGTTGTCGTGGAGTTGTTCCCTGGTTGACAGGTAGTCGAGGGAAGTCGTTTTGAGGGAAAGGGGAGAGACGGGCGGGGCGGCGAGGAATCGGAAGAAGGCGGCCTGGGGGCGGCCGAGGTACTGGGCGTTATACTGCGGGCCGGCGGAGTGTTGGGGGAGCCGGCGGACTTCGGAAGCGGGAGGGAGGGAGAGCCGGTAGTGGACGGCGCTCCAGGTGAAGAAGCGGACGGACTCGAACGATCCGACGATGATGCAGAGGACGGCGAGGGCGCGGCGGATGTAGGGCAGAGGCGGCGCGTGTTCGGAGAGGCGCCAGGCGAAGCCCACGAGGAGAACGGCGAGGGCGGGGCGGGCGGCGTGGGCGGTGAGGTCGTAGAAGAGGCCGACGCGGTAGAGGGGCAGGAGGGTGAGGAGGGCGATGGAAAGGGTCAGCCAGCCGCGGGGGAGGAGTTCTGAAAACGGCCAGAGGAGCAGGGCGAGGATGGCCCATTCGACGAGGAGGAAGACCAGGTAGACAGGCCAGGTGGCGCGCCAGTCGAGGAAATGGGAGATGGGGCCGGCGGGGAGAGCGCCGGCGCTGGAGACGAGGAAGAGCGCGGCCGCGGCGGCGGGGATGGCGGCGAGGGCCCAGGCGGGGTCCTTTAAGAGCGTGCCGCGGGCTCTCCAGGCCTGGAGAGCGACGAAGGGGGCGAGGCCGACGGCGACGAGGGTGGACCAGGGGAGGCAGAGAGCGAGGATGAGGGCTCCGGCGGAAGGTTTCAGTTCCAGCTTCACGGCGCCGAGAAGGAGCAGGGCGGCGAGCCAGCCGGCGATGGCGTGTTGGGGGATGTAGTGGAGGTCGAGGGGACCGCCGGGGGCGTTCCAGATATGGGACCAGTATTGGAGAGCGTAGATGGAGGGGGCGGAGGCGTCGCGGGCGAGCAGGCCGCCGATGTCGCGCATGCCGGACCAGAGGAGGACGAAGAGGGCGGAGGCGGCGAGGGTCGTGCGGGAGAGAGACTGGAAGAGGAGCAGGGCGAGGGCCATGCCGAGGGCGGTCCAGAGGGCGAGGAAGAGGTTGGCGGCCTGCCAGCCGAGGAGTTTCCCTACAAGCGCCGCGGGCAGGTAGTAAGCCGCGTAGTAGGTCATCGGCGCGGGCTGTGCGCCGGACTCGTAGTAGACGGGCCAGTGGCCATCGATCAGGTCGAGGAGGACGGCGTTGTGTTTGGGGTGGTCCTCGCTCTGGCGGCCGAAGCCGCCGGTGCCGCTGATGAAAACGAGGACGGAGGCGAGGAGGAGGGCCAGAAACGGTGTTTTGACGGCCGCTGATGGACGCTGATGGACGCTGATATTGAAGATTGCGGTCAATAAGGCAGCGCAGACGGGGATGGCGAGGTACCAGCGGAGCCAGGCGGCGAGGAAGATGAAGACGGGCAGAGCGAAGTAGGCGAGGGAGGCGCGCCAGAGCAGGAGGAGGGTCATGGCTTGCTCCCGGCGGCGAGGTGGAGGCGCGAGAAGAGGATGGCGATTGGGCGCGCGTCGGAGGGGGAGAAGGAGGCGGGGTTGCCGTTCCAACTTGTGGTTCGGAAGATGATGTGGGACGGGCCGACGGGCAGGGAGAGGTCTATGGTGTCGCTGGCGGAGGTGAAGTAAGAGCGTAGCTGGCGGCCGTCCTGGAGGATGGTGACGGTTTGGCTGGGGATGGGGGAGGAGAAGGCGAGGTGGACGGTGACGTCGGACGGCGCGGGCTCGTGAAAGAGGAGCGAGGCCTCGGGGCCGAAGGCCCAGCGGACGGGTGCTCCGGCGAGGGACTCGACACCGCCGAAGCCGGAGGCGGAGTTGGAGAGGGTGAGGCGGCGGGACAGGTAGTCGATGTCGATGGGTTTGGGCGTGAGAGCAACGGAGGGCGCCGCCAGGAAGCGGAAGAAGAAGGCATTGGGGTCGCCGAGGTATTGGGTGTTGTACTGGGCGAGCGCGGACTGCTGGGGGACGCGGCGGACCTGCGAGAGGGGCGGCGGGGCGGTCTGGTATTGGTCGAGACTCGTGTAGGCCCAGCGGAGGCTGTCGGTGGAGCCCAGAACGACGAGCAGGGCAAGGGCGGCGCGGCGCGAGTTGGAGAGTGGCTCGCCACTACCGGAGAGGCGGGCGGCGACGGCAATCAGGAGGAAGGCGAGGGGGACGCGGGCGGCGTTGGTGGCGAGGTCGTTGTGGAGTCCGGCCTTGTAGAGGGGAAGGAGGGCGAGGAGGGCGGCGGAGAGGAGGGTCCAGCGGCGGGGCAGGAGTCCGGCGAGGGGAAGGGCGAGGAGCAGGAGGAGTCCCCATTCGAGGAAGAGGAGGTGGACGTAGGCGGGCCAGTGGTTGGGCCAGTCGATGAAGTGGTAGATGAGGCCGGTGGGGACGCGGTCCATGCGAGCGGCGAGGTAGAGGGCCGGGATGAGGGCGAAGGCGGCGGCGAGCCAAGGGAGACGCTGGCGCCAGGCCTGGAGGGCGACGAAGGGCGCGAGTCCGATGGAGACAAAGGGGGACCAGAGGAGGGAGAGAGCGAGGGTGGCGGCGGCGAGGGCGAGATTGGAGGTGCGCGAGGCGTGGAGAACGAGGGCGGCGCAGATCCAGCCGGGGAGCATGTGCTGGGGGAGCCAGTGGAGATCGACGAGGCCGCCGGGGGCCATCCAGAACTGGCTCCAGCCGCGGGCCTCGTTGGGCTGGGAGAAGGGCCAGGCGTGGACAAGGAGGCCGCCGAAGTCGCGGAGTCCGGCCCAGATGAAGAGGAAGATGGCGGAGACGGGGAGGGAAGCGCCGGAGGCGCGGTGGAAGAGAAGGAGGGCGAGGGCGGCGCCGGCGAGGGTCCAGAGCATGAGGGCGACGTTGGCGGCGGTCCAGCCGAGCCACTTGCCGAGGGCGGCGGCGGGGAGATACCAGGCGATGTAGTAGGAGAGGGGGGCGTCCGGGTAGGTGACGGGCCAGGCGCCATCGGTGAGATCGAGCAGGACGGCGTTGTGCTTGGGGGCGTCGACGGACTGGGGGCCGAAGCCGCCGATGCCGCTGAGGAGGACAGGAAGGAGGGCGAGCAGGAGGGCGAAGATGACATGGCGGGCACGAAGCCTCGGGCTAGGAATGGCCGCTGATGGACGCTGATGGACGCTGAGTTTGAGAGACATTGCCAGCAACGCCGCTGCGGGGATGGCGACGTACCAGCGGAGCCAGAAGAGGAGAAAGAGGAAGACGGGCAGGGCGAGGTAGGCGAGGGCGGCGCGGGTGAGGGTGATCATCGCGGGACCTCGACGAGGCGGAGTTCGGTGAAGAGGATCGCCAAGGGGCGGGAGTCGCCGGGGAAGACGACTTGCGGCTGGCGGTTCCAGAGGTTGGGGGTCAGGGCGATGCGGGAGAGGCCGCCGGGGAAGGTCACAGGGATGGAGTCTGTCACGCCATCAGGGGAATCGGGCTGGCGGTATTGGCGCAGGTCGCGGCCATCGAGGGAGACGGAGAGGGTCTGGCCGGGGGCCGACCAGCGGAAGGCGAGGTGGAGGGTGAGGCGGGCGCCGGGGGGCTGGAGTGCGGAGACGGTTGACTCGGGGCCGAGGGACCAGAGGATGGGGTGGAGGCCCTCGTGTTCGAGGGGACTGAAGCCGGCCGCCGGGCGGTGGATGGAGAGGACGGGCTGGAGGAGGTCGAGTTGGACGGGCTTCAGGGTGAGCGGCTGGGAGGGGGGCGGCGCGAGAAGGCGGAAGAAGAGGGCGTGGCGGAGGCCGCGGTACTGGGCGTTGTAGATGTCCTCGGCCGATTGCTGGGGAAGGCGGGCGACCCAGGATTGAGGCGGGGGGCCGAGCCGGTAGTGGGAGAGGCTGGACATGGCCCAGCGGAGGGAGTCAAGCGAGCCGAGCGCGATGACGAGGACCAGGACAAGGCGGTGGCCGCCGGCGCCGGGCAGTCCGGAAGAGCGCAGGGCAGCGGCGGCGGTGACGAGGAGGAAGGCGAGGGCGGGGCGAGAGGCGTGGGTCTGGAGGTCGAAGTGGATTCCAATGCGATAGAGGGGTGCGAGAGCGAGGAGGGTGACGGCGGTCCAGAACCAGGGGCGGGGGAGGAAGTGGCGGAAGGGGACGAGGAGGAGAGCGAGAAGCAGGTATTCGAGGAGGATGAACCAGGAGTAAGTGATAGCGAGGGAGGGCCAATCGTAGAAGGAGGACATCCAACCGGCGGCGGTGCCGGGCTCGTGGGCGTGGAAATAGAGGGCGAGGATGAGAGCCAATAGGAGGGCGGGCGCCACAGTTCGGTGGGGCCGGAGGACCAGGGCGACGAAGGGGGCGAGTCCGATGGCGACGAAGGGCGACCAGAAGGCGGTGAGGACAAGGAGAAGCGCGGCGGCGGCGGGCTGGGATTTGTCGCGGGCGATGGAGAGAAGGACGAGGGCGGAGAGCCAGCCGGCGAGGAGATGGCCGGGGGTCCAGTGGAAGTCGGCGAGTGCGCCGGGTGCGTTCCAGAGGAGGGTCCAGTAGCGGCCTTCGTTGTCGCCGGGCCAGGGGTGTCCGAAGAGGATGAGGCGCCCGAATTCGCGGAGTCCGGCCCAGCAGACGATCAGAAGCCAGGCTGCGGGGAGGCTGACGCCGGCGAGGCGGCGGAAGAGGAGGAGAGCCAGGGCGAGGCCAATGACGGTCCAGGCGGCGAGAGCGTAGTTGGCGGCAGTCCAGCCGGCGGCTTTTCCGACGAGGGCGGCGGGGAGGTACCAGCCGGAGTAGTAGTCCAGTGGGACGGGCTCGGCGCTGCCGGGGAGGGAGTAGTAGACGGGCCACTGGCCTTCGGTGAGGTCGAGGAGGATGCCGTTGTGCTTGGGGAAGTCGTGGTTCTGGCGGCCGAAGCCGCCGACGCCGGAGAGGGCGACGGGGATAGCGGCAAGCAGGAGCGCGGCAAGGACGTTGAGCGCCCAGCGCTTCAGGTGAGGGATGGCCGCGGATGAAGACAGCCGGCCACAGATCGGAATCAGGGCGACCGACAAGGCGATGCAGGCCGGGAGGGCAAGGTACCAGCGCAGCCAGAAAGTGAGGAAGAGGGATAGTGGGAAGGCGAGGTAGATGAAGGTGGCGGCGACGAGCAGGGGGGTAGGGGAGGGTTCGAGGGGATCGGGCTCGTCGAAGAGGCTCCGCATGTCCTACTTATTGTGGTCCGGAGAGCGTGGATTTGTCGTTCTCGAATTTATCGCGGGCCCAACGGAGCAGGCGTTTGATGGGGTGAAAGTACTCGGAGAGGATGACCAGGCCGGGAATGAGGAAGACCCAGCCGGGCATGATGGGCAGGATGAGGCCGATGATGCCGAGGATGACGAGGCCGATGCCGGAGAGGATTTTGAGGAACTTGGTCAAGCGGGAAGCTCCCAGTCTAACAGGCGGCTACGGGGCGGGCGGGAAGAGGCCGTAGCGGGTGAGGACACTGCGTCCGGCGGGGCTGAGGAGGAAGTTCAGGAAGGCGCGGGCGGCGACTTCGTGGGGCGTGCCCTTCACGATTCCGGCGGACTGGCGGATGGGCGCGTGGAGGGAGTCGGAGATGAGGATGCCGCCGCGGTCGTGTAGGAGGGTCCAGGAGGTGAGGACGGCGTCGGCGTTGCCGGTGCGGGCGTACTCGAAGGCCTGGCGGACGTTTTCAGCGAGGACGATACGGGGCTGGAGGCGAGTCCAGAGTTTCTGGTTCTGGAGGGTCTGGCGGGCGGCGACGCCGTAAGGGGCGTGGTCGGGATTGGGAATGGCGATGTGGCGGACGGAGGGCTGGAGGAGGTCTGAGAGGGAATGGATACGGCCGGAGGAGGACCAGAGGGCGAGGCGGCCTGTGGCGTAGGGGTGAACGGAGTCTGGGAGGAGCAGGCCGGCAGTTGCCAAATCGGTTACAAGTTGTTCATTTGCCGATAGATAGATGTCGTATGGGGCGCCGTTGCGGATCTGGTGGGCGAGCATGCCGGATGAGCCGAAGGTGAAGCGGATGGTGGCGGGGGAGGTGGACTGGAAGGCGGTGCGGAGGGGGTTTTCGAGGGGAGAGAGGTCGGCTGCGGCGGCGATGGTAAGGGATTGAGGGGAGGCGAGTTGGGCGAGCAGCGGGAGAAGAAGTGCGAGGCGCATCACCATAGACTTGACAGTAACACACTAAACTAAGATACTAGCATCAGGCGCACCCATGCGTAAGAACACTGCGGGAGTGGGCCGCCAGTTCCAGACTACTAGAAGGACGAGATTGAGATGAGCAAAATTATCGGCATCGACTTGGGGACGACGAATTCGGTAGTAGCGGTGATGGAAGGCGGGCAGCCGGTGGTGATCCCGAACCAGGAGGGCGGCCGGACGACGCCGTCGGTGGTAGGATTTGCGAAGTCTGGCGACCGTTTGGTGGGGCAGGTGGCCAAGCGCCAGGCGGTGACGAATCCGGAGAACACGATTTACTCGATCAAGCGGTTCATGGGGCGGCGTTTTGACGAGGTTGGGGAAGAGATGAAGCGGGTGCCTTATCACGTGGTGAAGGGCGAGTCGGGTGATGCGCGGGTGGAGGGAGGCGGGAGCAAGCTGGCGCCACCCGAGGTTTCCGCGATGATCCTGACGAAGCTGAAGGAGGCGGCGGAGGCCTACCTGGGCGAAAAGGTGACCAAGGCGGTGATCACGGTGCCGGCGTATTTCAACGATGCGCAGCGGCAGGCGACGAAGGACGCGGGGCAGATTGCGGGTCTGGAGGTCCAGCGGATCATCAACGAGCCGACGGCGGCGGCGCTGGCCTACGGATTGGACAAGAAGAAGGAAGAGCGGATCGCGGTCTACGATTTTGGCGGGGGGACGTTCGACATCTCGATTCTGGAGGTGGGCGACGGCGTGGTGGAGGTGAAGTCGACCAACGGGGACACGCACCTGGGCGGGGACAACATCGACCAGCGGCTGGTGGACTGGCTGATCGACGAATTCAAGAAAGACGAGGGGGTGGACCTGTCGCGGGACCGGATGGCGCTGCAGCGGCTGAAGGAGTCGGCGGAGAAGGCGAAGATCGAGCTGTCGTCGGCGATGGAGACGGAGCTGAACCTGCCGTTCATTTACGGCGACCCGCAGACGGGGCCGAAGCACCTGGTGAAGACACTGACGCGGGCGCGGTTTGAGGCGATGGTGGAGGATATTCTGCAGCGGTCGGTGGGCCCGTGCAAGCAGGCGTTGAGTGACGCCGGATTGACGGCGGCGCAGATCGATGAAGTGGTGATGGTGGGCGGCTCGACGCGCATCCCGCGCGTGACGCAAATGGTGAAGGAACTGTTCAGCAAAGAGCCGAACAAGACGGTGAACCCGGACGAAGTCGTCGCCGTGGGGGCGGCGGTGCAGGGTGGCGTGCTGGGCGGCGAGGTGAAGGACGTACTGCTGCTGGACGTGACGCCCTTGTCGCTGGGAATTGAGACGCTGGGTGGCGTGTTCACGAAGCTGATCGAGCGGAACACGACGATCCCGACGCGCAAGTCGGAGGTGTTCTCGACGGCCAGCGACAGCCAGACGAGCGTGGAGATCAAGGTATTCCAGGGCGAGCGCGCGATGGCGAAGGACAACCGGATGCTGGGCGTGTTCCAGTTGGTCGGGATCCCGCCGGCTCCGCGCGGCGTGCCGCAGATCGAAGTGACGTTCGACATTGACGCCAACGGCATTCTGCACGTGACGGCGAAGGACCGGGCGACCAACAACGAGCAGAAGATCACGATCACGTCCTCGTCGGGTCTATCGAAGGACGAGGTGGACAAGATGGCGCGGGACGCGGACTCGCACAAGGGCGAGGACGAGCGGCGGCGGCAGGAGATTGAAGTCCGCAACCACCTGGACAATGCCGTGTACAGCGCGGAGAAGACGCTGAAGGAGCACCGGGACAAGATTTCGGAAGCGGACGCCAAGGCGGTGGAGGAGGCCGTGGCGCACGCCAAGCACTCGATGGAGGGCGGCAACATCGACCAGATGAAGTCGGCGCAGGAGCAACTGCTGCAGGCGAGCCACAAGCTGGCCGAGGCGATGTACAAAGCGGCGGGCGCGCAGCAGGCGCCGCCGGAGAGCGGCGCACCGGGAGCCGGGCCGGAGGGCGGCGCGGGTGCGGGCGCGAAGAAAGACGACGTGGTGGACGCCGAGTTCGTGGATGTGGACGAGAACAAGAAGCAGCAATAGGATGGATTGCGGTGTAAGGCATGGCCTCCAACAAGGACTACTACCAGAGCCTGGGAGTGAAGCGGGACGCCTCGACGGACGAGATCCGGAAGGCGTACCGCCGCCTGGCCCGCAAGTATCACCCGGACCTGAATCCGGGCGATAAGGCCTCGGAGGAGAAGTTCAAGCAGGTCCAGGAAGCCTACGATGTCCTGGCGGACGCCAAGAAGCGGAAGATGTTCGACCAGTTTGGCTTCTACTCGGAGAGCGGTTTTCCGGGCGGAGCCGAGGCGCATCCGGGCAGCGCCGGGTTCGGGTTTGGCGGGTTCGACTTTTCGGAGCCGGTTAGCGGCGCGCCGGGAGCGCAGGGCGGCTTTGGCGACCTGTTCAGCCAGTTCTTCGGGCAGCGCAGAGGCGGGCATCAACCGGCGCCGGAGAAGGGGGCGGATCTCGAGTACGCGCTGCAGATCGATTTCTGGCAGGCGATTCGGGGGACGCAGATCCGGCTGAGCGTGCAGCGGCTGGAGGGCTGTGGGGCGTGCCATGGAAGCGGGCACGCGGGCGGGGCGTCGAGCGCCTGCCCGCAGTGTCATGGGACGGGGCAGGTGACGCAGATGGCGGGGGCGATGAAGTTCTCGCTGGCCTGCCAGCGGTGCGGCGGAACGGGAAAGACCCGCAGCGGCTGTGCGGCGTGCAATGGGGAGGGCAGGCGGCTGGCGGGGGAGGTGGTGGAGGTAAGGATCCCCCCGGGAGCGGCGACGGGGTCGCGGCTGCGGGTAGCGGGCAAGGGGAACGCCGGGACGATGGGCGCGGCGGCTGGGGACCTGTACATCACGGTGAAAGTGGAGCCGCACGCGCTGTTTGCGCGCGAGGGCGACGACGTCACCATCACGGTGCCGGTGTCGGTGGCCGAGGCGGGGCTGGGGGCGAAGATCGAGGTGCCGACGGTGGACGGGCGGGCGCTGCTGAAGATCCCGCAGGGAACGCAGACGGGGCAGAAGTTCCGGCTGAGGGAAAAGGGGATTTTCAACGCCAGGAGGAGCGCGCGCGGGGACCAGATTGTGGAGATCGTGATCACCGCCCCGGACGTGCGGGACGAGCGGATGCGGGAGCTGCTGAAGCAACTGTCACAAATCGATCCGCGCGATCCGCGGGCGGAGCTGTGGGGCAAGGTCTGAGGAGCGTGGTGGGAGAGAGGGTCCTGTGGCGAAGCAGAGAGCCAAAGCCGCTTACATGATCTCGGCGGTCGCCGAGAAATACGACGTACATCCTCAGACACTGCGGATGTATGAGCGGGAGGGGCTGCTGCAGCCGTCGCGGTCGGATGGCAACACGCGGCTGTACACCGACGAGGACTTGCAGCGGCTGGAGGTGATTCTGGAACTCACGCGGGAGCTGGGAGTGAACCTGGCGGGCGTGGAGATCATCCTCAACATGAGAATGAAAATGGCGGCGATGCAGGCGCAGTTCGAGCAGTTTGTGGCGTCGCTGAACGAGCAACTGGAGCGCACTCCGCGGGGGTCGGACGCGGAGGCGCGGAACAGCCTGATGCGGGTGGCGCGGGCCGAGCCCGCGCCGGAGCCGGTCAGGCGGAAGTCGCGCGGCTAGCCTATCCCTGTTTCTTCACGAACTTGCCGGTGAAGGCGTCGATGAAGATGGAGAACTTGCTGGCCGAGACCGAGGCGCCGTAGATAACGCGCCACTGGGGCTTGGGGTTGTTACCGGTCCATTCGAGGAGGAATTGCACGGGAAGGTCCTTGTTTCCGGCGAGGGCCTTTTTCATGTCCTTGTCCTTTTCCACCTGATCCATTGCGGCCTTGAGGGCGGCGGGAGAATCGATCTTGATCTCCTGGATGGCGAAGGGATGGATTTGGGCTCTGCGGGCGTATGCGGAATCGGCGCCGGCGCGGACGCCCTTGATGATGCCGCCCTCGGAGTTGTCGGCGGCGTAATAATAGTCGCGCTTCACCCGCTTGGACTGGGAGACGAAGGTGGCGCGCCAGAGGCCGTACTTGCCGGCTTCTGCCTTGGCCTCGGGGATATCGCCGTTCTCCAACTTGAGGATCTCGCAGTCGGGCATCCAGGTTCTGGCGACCTGGAACATGTAGAGCATGGCGGACTGGGCGGTGACGGGCGCAGGCGGGGCCTTCTTGGCCTGCTTCTTGGGCGCAGCGTCTTCGGAGCAGCCTGTCATGAGGACGGCGAGCAGGCTCAGGGTGGTAATGGACAATAAGATGCGTTTCATTCGGTTCGAGTGACTCCCTCAATCATCATAGTGAAGCGCGAGGGAAGTGCAAGTGGGCCGGCGGCGGCGCGGAACCGGATGCGGGTACCCCCTCCCTACCGGTCGGGGCTCTAGCGGTCGGGGCTCTAGCGTGTGAGCAGGCGGGTATCAATTCCGGGAGCGTTGTTTCGAGACAGGCCTTACGGCAGGGCGGCTTCGGCCCATTGAGGCGGAGCTTTGTAGCCGCTGGGTTGGGGACCTTCGCGAACTCCACCGGGGGGATGGAGGGCGGCCCAGCGATCGATGGCGGCGGCGAGATCGGCAACCAGAGCGGGGTTCGCGGCGGAGAGGCTGGTGGTCTCGTTGGGGTCGTCGAGGATATGGAAGAGGAGGTTGGTGGGCGCGCCGGAGGCGGGGATTTCGCGGACGAGTTTCCACTGGCGGCGATGGACGGCGTACTGGATTCCGCCGGCTCTACCAATGGAGAAGAAGAGGTCTTCGCGGGGTTCCGCCTTGCCTGTTGAGATGGCGGGCCAGAGGTTGCGGCCGTCCAGCGGGAGGGTATCGCCGGGGCTGACGTCCGCGGCGGCGGCGAGCGTGGGGAAGTAGTCACACATGGTGAGGACCTGTTGGGAGACGGCGCCCGGCGTGACGCGGCCGGGGAAGCGCATGCATGCGGGGACGCGGATGCCGCCTTCGAAGGTGGCGCCCTTGCCGGCGCGGAGAGGCGTGTTGGTGGCGCCCTGGGGGAGGGGCCCTCCGTTGTCGGAGAAGAAGAGCACGAGGGTGTCGCGGGCGATGTTTTCCGAGTCGAGCGTGGCGAGGACGCGGCCGATGGTGTCGTCCATGGCGGTGGTCATGGCGGCGTAGGTGCGGCGGCGGGGATCGGCGATGGAGGAGTAGCGGGCGAGGTATTCGGGCGGGGCTTGCGGAGGGGCGTGGGGCGAGTTGAAGGGGACGTAGAGGAAGAAGGGGCGGGCCTTGTCGCGGTTGCGGATGAAGCGGGTGGCCTCGTCGCCGAGCAGGAAGGTGGAGTAGCCCTCCTCGCGGACGGACTTACCGTTGCGGTTCCAGTCGAGGCCGCCGTCGCGCATGTGGGTGAAGTAGTCGATGGCGCCGTTCATGTGGCCGTAGGCGCTGGTGAAGCCGCGGGCGTTGGGGAAGAAGGCGCGGCGCGAGTGGCCGAGGTGCCACTTGCCGGCGATGGCGGTCTGGTAGCCGGCATCGAGGAAGGCCTGGGGCATGAATCGCTCGCGCAGGGGGACGCCATAAGTGGACCAGGGGCGGATGACGGTATAGGCGACGCCGAGACGCATGGGAGAGCGGCCGGTCATGAGGCCGGAGCGGGTGGGGGAGCAGACGGGGAAGGAGTAGGCGCGTTCGAAGCGGACGCCCTGGGAGGCGAGGCGGTCGATGTGGGGGGTGGCGATTTCGGAGCCGTGGAAGCCGACGTCGTGCCAGCCGAGATCATCGGCGAGGAAGATGAGGACGTTGGGGCGGGGGGCGGCGGTGAAGGCGGCGGGTGCGGCGGGGAGGGTGGAGAGGAATTGGCGGCGGAGCATGGATGAGGCGATTATAGCGGCGAAAGCCAAGCGATGATGCCCCGAAGTTGGAAGAGCATCTCGGCGGCGATGCGGAGGTCGATCAGCAGGCAGGCTGCGACGGCGGCGGTAAGTCCGGCCCAGGCCGGGCGAGGGGCCGGGGTAGCGAGCAGGAGGACAAAGAGGGGGCCCAGCATGCGGGCGTAGCCGTAGGGAGTGTTCCAGAAGTACTTGTCGGTGAGGGCCAGGAGCAAGGAGGCGAAGAGAATGAGGGCCATTCTCAGCGCACCGCCAGCTCCGAAGCGGATGCGCGGGAGTGCGAGCAGGCCGGTGGCGATGGTGGCGAGGATGGCGAGGGCATCGAGAATGCGGGCGGCGAGGCGGGAAGCGGGGGTGAGATTGAGGTAGGGGCGGAGAGTGAAGAGGCGCTCGAGGATGCCGATGCGGATTTGAGGCAAGAGCCAGTGCGGCACTCCGGCGGCGTGCGGATCGGGAGCGGGAGGGGGGAGTTGCGAATTGAGCCAGACGAACCAGAGCAGGAACGGCACGGCGGCGGAGGCGAGGACGGCGGCCGCGCGGAACTGCCTCTTCCAGAGCGCTGGAAGGACGGCGGCGGCGATGAGGAGGAGTCCGGTTTCACGGACCAGGGGAGCGGCGGCGAGGATCCACCAAAGTGCGCGGCGGCGGCCGGTGAGCAGGCAAAGCGCAAAGCCGGCGGTGAGGGCGGCGTCGACGGTCATCGAATCGACGGCGATAGGGCGGGGGGCAGGAGGAGGAAGAGAAGTCCAAACGGAGCGGGGCGCCCGTAGTGCAGGAAGAGCAGGGCGAGCAAGAAGACGCCGGCGGCGACAGAGGCGTCGATGAGGAGGATATAGGCGGCGTCGATCCATGCGGGTTGACCGGCGGCGATGGCATAGGCGAGTGCGGGGATGAGGATGCGGCCGGCGCGGAGGGCTGGGGCGTCGAGGAAAGCGGCCGCGCCGTGGCGCAAGAGCGGGTCGTGGGCGAGGATGCGGTAAAACTGCCCGTCGTAGCCGACCGGATGCGCATTGCGGAGGGTGGACGGCAGCAGAGCGCTGGGGACGGGCGCATTGGCGCCGGTACGGAAAAGGCCTGTCCAGTTGCCGGAGTAGTTTGCGCGGACAGTGAGGGCCTGCCAGCCCAGGACCGCGAGGAAGGCGGCGAGAGCGAGGAGGGAGGGGCGGGAGAGCAATCGGAGGACAGAAGCCGCGAGAGGGGAGGCTACTGGGCGTAATGATTCAGTATCCTGAGACGGTATGAAACAACTCCTGGTCACCCTTATTGTATTCGCGCTGACGGCGGCGGCGCAGAAGTTTGAATACTGGCCGGGGGCGCAGTACGATGCGGCGATTCCCACGGTGGAGAAGACGCTGGGCTATGCGGCGGGCACGAAGCACGCGACGCACCTGGACATCGTGAAGTACTTCGAGGCGCTGGCGGCGGCGGCGCCGGGGCGCATGAAAGTCTTCGAGTACGGCAGGACGTGGGAGGGGCGCAAGCTGATCTACGCGGTGATCGCCAGCGAGGTAAACATGCGGCGGCTGGGGGAGATCAAGGCGGCGCAGGTGAAGTACGCCGACCCGCGCAGGACTCCGGCGGCGGAGGCGAAGAAGGCAGTGGCGGGGATGCCCGCGATCCTGGCGATGAGCTACGGCGTGCACGGCAACGAGATCTCGTCGCCGGACGCGGCGATGATGACGGCCTACCACCTGCTGGCGTCGAAAGGCGATGCGATGATCGAGGGCGTCCTGAAGAACGTGGTGGTGCTGATCGATCCGCTGCAGAACCCGGACGGACGCGAGCGATTCATTTACAACTTCCGCGTGAACGAGGGGCTGGAGCCGGACGCGCATCCACTGGCGGCCGAGCGGGCGGAGCCGTGGCCCGGCGGGCGGTCGAACCACTACTTGTTCGACATGAACCGCGACTGGCACGTGATGACGCAACCGGAGACGGTGGGGCGCGTACGGTACCTGCGGGAGTGGCTGCCGCTGGTGCACGTGGATCTGCACGAGATGGGATCGAACTCGACGTATTTCTTCACGCCGGGTTCGCTGCCGTACAACCCGCACCTGACGCAGGACCAGAAGGAGCAGATGGCGTGGTTCGGGCAGAACGACGCGAAGTGGTTCGACAAGTTCGGCTGGCCGTACTTCACGCGCGAGGTGTTCGACGAGTTTTATCCGGGCTACGGCGCGAGCTGGCCGTGGTTTTACGGTGGCATGGGGATGACGTACGAGAATGCCAGCGTGCGGGGGCTGGTGGTGCGGCGCAGCGACGAGACGCTGTACACATTCGAGGAGAGCGTGAAGAAGCACTTCGTGGCGTCGGTGGCGACGTGCGAGACGGCCATGAAGTACCGTGAGAAGCTGCTGGACAGCTTCTACCGCTATCAGGCGACGGCGATCGAGGAAGGGCAGAAGGAGGCGGTGAAGGAGTACATCCTGCCGCGGCGCGGCGATACGGGAGCAGTGGACAAGCTGGCGCACATCCTGGCCGAGCACACGATCGAAGTGCAGCAGGCCAAGGCGGCGTTCAAGAACGGAGGCAAGGAGTATCCAGCCGGATCGTACACGGTCTTGCTGGCGCAGCCGCGGAAACGGTTCATCCGGTCGCTGCTGGACGCGCAGGTGTCGATGGAGCCGGATTTCGTGAAGGAGCAGGAGCGGCGGCGGAAGAAAAAGTTGCAGGCGGAGATCTACGACGTCACGGGGTGGGCATTGCCGCTGGTGTTTAACGTCGAGTGCGTGGGCGCGGCGGAAGCATCGCAGGGGAGCTTCGAGGCGGTGACGGGACCCTACGTGCCGAAGGGCGCGGTCAGCGGCAAGGCCGAGGTGGCTTATGTCGTGCCGTGGGGAACGCAGGCGGCCGGGCGGTTCCTGACATCGGGGCTGCGGGCGAACCTGAAGGTGCTTTCGGCGAACAAGGCGTTCACGCAGGGCGGGCGCAAGTACCCGTCGGGCACGTTGATCCTGATGGTGAAGCAGAACCCGGCGGAAGTGCACGAGCGGGTGGCGAAGGCGGCGGCGTCGAGTGGCGCCGAGGTGGTGGCGGCGAACAGCAGTTGGGTGGAGGAGGGGATCAACTTCGGCAGCAACCACGTGATTACCGTGAAGAAGCCGGGCGTGGCGATGCTGTGGGACACGCCGGCGTCGTCGATCTCGGCGGGGCAAACACGGTTCGTGCTGGAACGGCAGTTCGGATACCCTGTGACGGTGCTGCGCGTGCCGTCGCTGCCGACGGCGGACCTGAGCAAGTTCCAGGTGTTGATCATGCCGGACGCGGGCGCCATGGGCGGAACGGGGTACGGGAACGCGATTGCGGCTCCGGCGGTGGAGCGGCTGCGGACGTGGGTGAGGAACGGGGGCGTGTTGATCGGAATCGGGAGTGCGGTGCAATTCCTGTCGAGCGCGGCGGTGGGGATGCTGGCGATGCAGGCGGAGGGACTGGCGCGCGAGGGGGCGAAGCCGGCCGAGGCGGCCAAGCCCGCGGCGGGCGCTGCCGCGCCTGCTGGCCCAGCGGCTCCGGCGCCGGGGAAGATCCTTGCCAAGCAGGAGGACTTCGAGAAGGCCGTTCAGGCGGATGCGGAGCTGCCGGACGCGGTGGCCGGGGTGCTGGTGAAAGCCAAAGTGGATCCGGAGACGTGGGTGACCGCGGGGTTGCCTGAAACGGTGAACGTGCTGGTGGACGGGCGGAACATCTACTCGCCAATGAAGCGCGACCGGGGCGTGAACGCGATTGTGTACGCAGGCGCGGAGGAGTTGGTGCAATCGGGCTACCTGTGGGAGGAGAACCGGAAGCAGTTGGCGTTCAAGCCGTTCGTGGCGGTGCAGAACGAGGGGCGCGGGGCGGTGGTGGCGTTCACCGCGGACCCGAACTTCCGGGCGTACATGGACGGGCTGAACGTGGTGTTCCTGAACGCGGTGTTCCGTTTCCCGGGCGCGGCGGTGAGAGGGGGGATGGAAGAGTAGGGAAGCAAGGCTAAGATGGGAGCATGGATACGCCGGAGTCTGACCGGGTTGACCGCAGCAAGTTCAGCGTTGCGCGGCTGACGGATCCGGACGATGCGCTCGCCTACTGGCTGTCGCGGCCGGTGGAGGAGCGCCTGCAGGCGATAGAGCAGCTCCGCAGGACTTTTTATGGCGAAGATTACGCTGCCGGGGGACTTCAGCGAGTTCTTGAGGTTGTTCAACAGCCACGGCGTTGAGTACCTGTTGGTGGGTGGGCACGCGGTGGGCATCCACGGGTATGTCCGCGCGACCAACGATCTGGACGTCTGGGTGAAGGCGAGCGTGGAGAACGCAGCGCGGATCGAGAGAGCTTTGCGCGAGTTCGGCTTTGATGATCCGTCGCTGAGTCCGGGTCTCTTCACGGCGAGAGACAACATCGTGCGCATGGGGGTTCCGCCGATGCGGCTGGAGGTTCACACGTCAATCTCCGGCGTTGAGTTCGATGCGTGCTACGCGGAGCGTGAGATGTTCGAAATCGGCGCTGTCATGGCGCCGGTGATCAGCCTGGCGCGGCTGAGGGAGAACAAAGCGGCGGCTGGGCGGGCCAAGGACCTGGCCGATCTCGAGAACCTGCCGGGCTGAGCGCGCGGGGCGTATACTGCCTCACATGCGCAGCGTGATCGCCCTCCTGATGTTGCTGGCGCCCGCGGCGCCGGCGCAGACGAGGTTTGAGTTCTGGCCGGGGGCGAAGTACGACCCGGCGATTCCGAGCATCGAGAAAGTGCTGGGGTACGAGGTGGGGACCCGCCACCCGGCCCACGCGGAGCTTCTGCGCTACTTCGAGGCGCTGCAGGCGGCGGCGCCGGGGCGCATCAAGATCTTCGAGTACGGCAAGACGTTCGAAGGCCGGAAGCTGATCTACGCGGTGGTGGCAAGCGAAGAGAACCTGCGCCGGCTGGAGCAGATCAAGGCGGCGCAGAAGAAGCTGGCCGATCCGCGGAAGACCACCGAGGCGGAGGCGCGCAAGCTGGCGGCGGAGACTCCGGCGGTGGTGGCGCTGATCTGCGCGATCCACGGGAACGAGATCTCGGGGCCGGATTCGGCGATGGTGAGCGCCTACCATCTGCTGGCGGCGCAGGGCGACGCGCTGGTGGACTCGGTGCGGAAGAACGCGGTGGTGCTGATCGATCCGCTGCAAAACCCCGACGGGCGGGACCGCTTCGTGCAGAGCTTCCGGCAAAACGAAGGCCTGGAGCCGGACGCGAGCCCGGTGGCGGCCGAGCGTGCCGAACCGTGGCCGGGCGGCCGCTCGAACCATTACCTGTTTGACCTGAACCGCGACTGGTTCACGTTGACGCAACCGGAGATCCGCGGGCGGGTGAAGTACCTGCTGGACTGGCTGCCGGTGGCGGTGGCCGACATTCACGAGATGGGCGCGGACTCGACCTATTTTTTCGCGCCGTGGCCGGCGCCCAATAATCCGAACGTCACCAGGGAGCAGGTGGAGCGGGCGAGCCTCTTCGGCAAAAACAACGCGAAGTGGTTCGTCAAGTTCGGCTGGCCGTACTTCACGCGCGAGGTCTTCGACCTGTTCTTCCCTGGCTATGGCGGATCCTGGCCATCGTACCTGGGCGGGCTGGGGATGACGTATGAAAACGCGAGCGTGCGGGGACTGGTCGTGCGGCGCAGCGACGAGACGCTCTACACGTTCCGCGAGAGCGTGCAGAAGCACTTCGTCGCTTCGATGTCGACGTGCGAGACGGCGGCGGCGAATCGAGGGAGGCTGCTGGAGGAGTTCCGGAGTTATCACGTTACGGCGCTGGAGGAGGGGCAAAAGGGCGCGGTGAAGGAGTACATCCTGCCGCGCCGCGGCGATGTGTCGGCGGTGGACAAACTGGCGCACGTGCTCGTGGAGCAGGGCGTGGAGGTGAGGCGGGCGAAGGCGGCGTTCACGAGCGCGGGCAAGGAATACCCCGCCGGATCGTACGCCGTTTCGCTGGGCCAGCCGAGGCAGAGGCTGGCGCGGACGCTGCTGGACGCGCAGACGGCGATGGCGGCGGATTTCGTGAAAGAGCAGGAGCGGCGGCGGAAGAAGGGGTTGAGCAGCGAGATCTACGACGTGACGGCGTGGTCGCTGCCGGAGCTGTACAACGTGGAGTGCGTGGGCTCTGCGGAGGCGGCGCAAGGCGCGTTCGAGATGGTGTCGGGAGCGTACGCGCCAAAAGGTGTGGTGAGCGGGAAGGCGCAGGTGGCCTATGTCGTGCCTTGGGGCACGCAGGCGGCGGGACGGTTTCTCACCGCCGCGCTGCGGAGCGACTTGAAGGTGCTGTCGGCGGGAAAGGCGTTCACGCAGGGAGGGCGGAAGTACCCCAGCGGGACGCTGATCGTGATGGTGAAGCAGAACGCCGCCGATGTGCATGAGCGGGTAGCGAAAGCGGCCTCGGCAAGCGGCGCGGAGGTGATTGTCACGGACACGAGCTGGGTGGAGGAGGGGATCAACTTCGGCAGCAACAACGTGGCGGCGGTGAAGAAGCCGGTGGTGGCGATGTTGTGGGACACGCCGGTGTCGTCGACCTCGGCGGGGCACACGCGGTTCGTGCTGGAGAGGCAGTACGGCTACCCGGTGACGGCGATGCGCGTGTCGTCGCTGGCGACGGCCGACCTGAACCGGTTCCAAGTGCTGATCATGCCGGAGGGCGGATACGGCGCGGCCATACCGGCGGCAGCCGTGGAGCGGCTGAAGGCGTGGGTACGCAACGGCGGTGTCCTGATCGGGATTGGCAGCGCCGCGGGATATCTTTCGAGCCCGGCGGTGGCGCTGCTGGGGCTGGAACAGGAGGCACAGGCGCGGGACGGAGCGAAGCCGGCGGAGAGCGTGAAACCGGCGGCGCCCGGTGCGCCACCGCCGCCCGGCAAGATCCTGGTCTCGGCGGAGGACTACGAGAAAGCGATCAAGGCGGACGTGGAGATGCCGGACGCGGTGGCGGGCGTGCTGTTGCGCGCGAAGGTGGACCCGGAGACCTGGGTGACCAGCGGCCTGCCGGAGACGGTGAACGTGCTGCTGAGCGGCCGGACCATCTACGCGCCGCTGAAGCGGGACAAGGGCGTGAACGCGGTGGTGTTCGAGGCGGCCGACCGGCTGCTGGCGTCGGGCTACGTGTGGGAGGAGAACCGCAAGCA
>JACRBC010000100.1 GCA_016213245.1 Candidatus Solibacter usitatus
GAACCCGGCCGTGACGTGGTTCGGGTTGGTCGTCTTCTGGTACTTCGGCAGGTGGCAGCCCTCGCAGGCCGTCGGCGTTCCTTTGTAGACCCCGTTGATGTGGCACAGGCTGCACTGCGTGGTGACATGCTTGCCGGTCAGCGGGAACTTCGTCATCGTCGTGTGGTCAAACTTCGCGCCCAGCCAGTGCGTCGTCGTGTGGCACATCGCGCAAGCCTGTGGGAACCCGGCCGCGGCGTGGTTCGGATTGGTCGTCTGCTGGTACTTCGGCAGGTGGCAGCCCTCGCAGGCCGTTGCCGTTCCTTTGTAGACCCCGTTGATGTGGCACAGGCTGCACTGTGTGGTGACGTGCTTGCCGGTTAGCGGGAACTTCGTCATCGCCGTGTGATCGAACTTCGCCCCCAGCCACTGCGTCGTGGTGTGGCACTGCGCGCAGGTGGTCGGGAAGCCCGCAGCGGCGTGGTTCGGGTTGGTCGTCTGCTGGTACTTCGGCAGGTGGCAACCCTCGCAGGCCGTCGGCGTGCCCTGATAGACGCCCTTCAGATGGCACAGCCCGCACTGCACCGTCGCGTGCTTGCCGGTCAGCGGAAACTTCGTCATCGTCGTGTGGTCAAACTTCGCCCCCAGCCACTGCGTCGTGGTGTGGCACATCGCGCAGGTGGTCGGAAAGCCGGCCGTGACGTGGTTCGGGTTGGTCGTCTGCTGGTACTTCGGCAGGTGGCAGCCCTCGCAGGATTGGGGCGTCCCGGCATACTTGCTGCCCACATGGCACAGCGCGCACTGGACGGTGGTGTGCTTGCCGGTCAGCGGAAACTTCGTCATTGTCGAGTGATCGAACTTCGCGCCGGTCCACTGCGAGGTCGTGTGGCACTGGGCGCAGGTGGTCGGGAACCCGGCCGTAACGTGGTTGGGGTTGGTCGTCTGCTGGTACTTCGGCAGATGGCACCCCTCGCAAGCCTGAGGCGTACCGGCGTACTTGTTGCCCACGTGGCACGAGAGGCAATCCACGGTTGTGTGCTTCCCCGTGAGCGGAAACTTCGTCGCCGCGGCGTGGTCGAACGTGGTGCGCTTCCACTGCACCGTGGCGTGGCATTGCTGGCACTCCCGGCCGAAGCCGGCGGAGGCGTGATTTGGGTCTGTCGACTTTGTGAATTCCGGCAGATGGCAGCTTTCGCAAACCTGCGCAGTGCCCGCGAAGTGGCCCCCGACGTGGCAAAGCGCGCACGGCGCCTGGGCGTGCTTCCCCGTGAGGGCAAACTTGGTCTGGACGTTGTGATCGAATTTCGCGCCCTTCCATGCTTCGGTGGTGTGGCACACCGTACAGTCGGTGGGGAATCCCGCGGCGATGTGGTTTGGATTCGTGGCCTTGTTGAAGTCTGTGAGATGACAGCCTTCGCACGATTGCGCGGTACCGGCGAAGCGGTCGCCCACGTGACAAGCAACGCACTGCACGTTGGCATGAGCGCCTGTGAGCGGGAACCTCGTCAGCGCGCCGTGATCGTATTTCGCACCCTTCCACTGGACGGTCGTATGACACTGCTGGCATTCGCGGGAGAAGCCGGCGGCGGAGTGTGCCGGAGTGGCCGTCTTGCTGTACTCGGCCAAGTGGCAACCTTCGCACGATTGTGTGGTCCCGGCGAAGGTGCCGCCGGCGTGGCACAGTGCGCACTGAACATTGGCATGGGCGCCTGTGAGCGGGAACTTGGTCTGGGCGCCGTGATCGAACCGCGCCCCTTTCCACTGGGCCGTGGCGTGGCAGAGTTGGCAATCCCTGGGAAATCCGGATGAAACGTGATTCGGATTGGCGGCCTGGTTGAACGCCTGCAAGTGGCAGCCCTCGCAGGCCTGGGGGGTGCCCGTAAACCGGCCCGAAACGTGGCAACTGGCGCACTCGGCCTGAACGTGAGCTCCGGTGAGCTTGAAACGTGAAAGCGCATGGTCGAACTTCGCGCCTTTCCACTGAGCCGTGACATGGCACTGGGCGCAATCGCGCGGGAAGTTGGAGGCCACGTGTCCAGGGTTCGTGGTCTTGTTGAATGCCTCCAGGTGACAGCCCTCGCAGGCCTGGGGCGTACCGGCGAATCGCCCGGCGATGTGGCAGGCGTTGCACTGCATGGTGGCGTGCGCCCCGGTCAGGGCAAAGCTGGTGCGGGAGGAGTGGTCGAACACGGCGCCCTTCCACTGAGCGGTTCCGTGGCATTGAGCGCAGTCCCTCGGAAAGCCGGCCGCGGCATGGTCGGGCGCCCGCGCCGCCGAGAACTGCGCGGCGTGACAACTGAAACACTCAGTGGGCGTCCCTGTGAACCTGTTCCCGACATGGCAGGTACGGCACTCTACGCGGGCGTGGGCCCCGGTCAGAGCAAATCGCGTGGCGGAGTGGTCGAACCTGGCGCCGGCCCAGGAGTCCACGAAATGGCACTGGCCGCATTGCAGCGGCAGCCTGGACTCGGCGTGGGGCAGAGATTTCGTCCGCTGGTAGTCTTTGATGTGGCAGGCGGCGCACTCGGTAGAGAGGCCCTGGTAAACGCCCGTTGCCGCGTTCTTGTGGCAGCTCTCGCAAGGAGCCGAAGCGTGCGCGCCGATCAGGGGGAAGCGATTGAAGTGCTCGCGCGTCTGCCGGACTTCGGTCCTCCAGCCCTTTACCGTGTGGCACTGCTGGCATTGTGCGCCAAACTGCCGCCGATGGACATCGGCGTGACACGCGGCGCAGTCATGGGCGGCGTTACGGAACACCGCATCCAGGTGGCAACCGCTGCACGCCACGCCTTCGTGCATCCCGCGCAGAGGATATGAGGTCTGCGTGTTGTGATCGAACTCCGGTTGCTGCCGGATGGGCCGCCAGCGCGACGCCGTATGGCAACTCTCACAGGCCACCTTCAGCGGCCCGTGCGGGTTGCCGGTGCGGCGTGCCGGCTGGACCTGCGCGCCCAGGGGGCTGCAGGCAAGAAGCACGATCGTCCCTAGGAAGATCACCATCGATCGGTGCATCGTCATCGGTGGCACTCCTGACAATTGCGCGGTGTGCCTTTGTACGCGATCACGGCCCGGCCGCTGGCCGGACCGCGGTTAGCGTGGCACATCCTGCATGGCACCCGTTCGTGAGCTCCGGCGAGGGAGAAGGTCGAGTGCTTCTTGTGGTCGAATTCGGTGGGACGCCAGTTGGACACGGTATGACAGCGCACGCAGTCCGGTTGGCTGCCGGCCATGCCCTGGAACTGGCCGTCGTGGACGTCGGCATGACAGGCGCCGCACTGGGTGGTGGTGCCGCGAAACGAAACCAGCGTGCGCGAACCCAGCACGGCCGGCTTGTGGCAACCGGTGCAGGCCGCGCTCCGGTGGCGGCCCAGCAGCGGGAATTGCGTGGAGTTGTGGTCGAAGGGCCCGGTCTCCTTCCAGGATCTGACCGTGTGACAGGAGTCGCAGGCCTGCTTGACGACTGTCACTCGCACCAATCCACTCACCGGCCGGTGGGGATCCTCGTGACAATCCACGCAGGCGGTCGATGGGAAACGGAAGCGCCGGGCCTCCACGGCGGCGGCTTGGCGGTGGCACTCGGCGCAAGGAACGGCCGCATGCGCGCCCCCAAGCGCAAACCGGCTGCGCCGGTGCTCGGCCAGCGCGAACCGCACTGCCTTCCAACCCGTCTCCACATGACAGCGTTCACAGCGATCTTCGTGCGGCAACGCGGCGAACTGGCCGGCGTGGCGGTCCTTGTGGCAGTCGCGGCAGGAGCCGAAACCCGGGTGGTAGTTGGCTGCCTCGCCCTTGCCTTGATGGCACTTGGCGCACTCCACCTTCACGTGCAGGCCGGCCAGCGGATAGCGCGTGGCGGCGTGCTCCTTCACCGCGAAGCGCGCCGGTTTCCATCCGGTTTCGGTGTGGCACGGGGCGCATTCGCCGCCGTCGCGGGCGGCGAACTGCCCTTTGTGCTTGTCCTGGTGGCAATCGAGACAACGCTCGTGCGTCAGCGCTACGCGGAAGTTCTCGCTCTTGTGGCACTTCCTGCACTGCACCTGAGCGTGGCGCCCCGCCAGCGGATACTTCGTCTTCCCGTGGTCGAAGCCGCCAGCCTGACGCACCTGCTTCCAGTTCTCCGTCGTGTGGCACTTCTCGCAGTCGGCCGCAAAAGAGCCGCCGTGCGGGTCCTTGTGGCACGCCTTGCAGGTTTCAAAGAATCCGAAGTTCTTGTACTTGACGTAGGCGCCGGCAAAGGTAGGGCGCTGGTGGCACTTTTCACAGGGGACCCGCTGATGGCCGCCAGTCAACTGGAACACCGAGCGGTCGTGCGTGAAACCGGTGGCCGGCTTCCAGGCCTCCAGCGTGTGGCACTTTGCGCAATCCGCACCCAGGTCGCCGTGGTGCTCATCCCGGTGGCAGTTGGCGCACTTCTCGTTCAGTCCGAGGTAGGTCTTCGACAAATCGGCCCGCTTCAGCACGGCCCGGTCTTCCTGCGAGATGTTCTTCGCGGCGTGGCACTGCTCGCACTTGGCTCGAGCGTGCTTGCCTTCCAGCGGCCAACCCGCTTCCTTGGCGTGGTCGAAAGACTCCTTGGGCGTGCGCCAGCGGACCAGTTGGTGCTTCCGGCCGTTGTGCTCGGCGTGACAGCGGGCGCAGTCGGCCGACGCCTGGGTCCCCGTGCCACGCACCACCTTGGCGTGATAGCCCTTTTTCTCCTCCAACCGCCGCCGTACCTCGCCGTGACATTCCAGGCACTTCAGGTGCGCGTTCCGGGTCCCAAATTCGTGGCAGGATGAGCACTTCAGAGGGCCGTCGAGATCGGCGTGAGCTCTGGCGAGTTCGCCAGGCGACATCTGGGCATGCGCCACCGCCGCGCCGAGGGTGAACAATACCGCGGCGAGCCTGGTGACCCGTCCTCTCTTCGTGCCTTGAAAGATCATCGACCCAATCGCCCCGGCCCCGCGGGGCTTGCATCCTCAAGTGTCCTAATCGGTGGCCTGCGCCAGAGGTTTAGCCCGCCCCTCGGGGTAGCTCCCTAAGTCCGTCGGCCAATTGCACCCTAACCTTCAACGTCAAAACCACCGTCCCGTCTTGTCCATTCGCCAACGTCGCCAGCCCAGTGGCGACGTACGCCGGACGGTGTCAGAACCAGCTTCACGCCGCCCGAGGCGAGCGGCTCGCGGGCGGCGCCGGCCACGGGCCCGTTCTTGCTGTTGCCGTGAGCCTGGGCCAGCGGCGCGGCCAGAAGGGCCAGAATCAGGGCGGTGCAGATCGTGTTTCGCCGGGTGCTTGCAGTGTAGCGCCGGCGCTTGACGGGCTCGGTGACTCAAGTCACGCTCCGCGCCGACGCTATCCTGAAAACGTAGACTGGAAAAAACGCCCGTCACGGTAATTGTTTCCCGCAAAAAATACACGAAATAAGCTCCTCATCGCCTCCGGGGGGGTGATGGAGAGGGTATTGCACTCTGGGTTCCACAATCGGTCCGGCCCTTCAGCCCGCCTGCTTGCACAGCTCATCGCCGCGCCGCACGATGGCGCGTCCGTGCTGGCGGCGCAGGCGGTCGACGACGGAGGCGAGCCGGAGGTCGTACTCGCGGCGGGGGCTGGCGGCGGAGAAGAGGTCGAGTTGGGAAGAGGGGCGGTAGATGCGGCCGGCTTTGAGGGCTACGGCGCGGATGCGGACCCGGCGGCGCCAGGCGTCCTCCAAGAGGCCCGGCAGCATGTGAAAAAGATCGGATTCGAGGGCCGTCGGCTCCGGCAGGTCAGCGGCGCGCCGCGACTCTTCGCGGTCCGTGTAGCGCAGTTCCAGCGTCACACGCCTCACCTCGGCGCCGCCGGCGCGCACCTGGGTCATCAGCGCTTCCAGCATGCGCCGGAGTTGCGCGAGCAGCACGGCCTCCTCCCAGACATCGTTGGGAAACTCAACAACCTCCACCCATCCCGGTTCGGCGGCGCGCTTGCGGCCCACCGGCTCTTCCGAAACGCCTTGCGCGCGGCGAACCAGCGGCAGCGCCGAACGGCCGAGAACCGTGGAGAGGGCATCGACGGGCGCGCAGGCGAACTGGCCGATGGTATGGAGACCGGCCACCTGCAACGCCTCCAGCGCGCCGGCTTCGATGCCGGGCAGTGCGCGCAGCGGCAACGGCGCCAGAAACGCGCGTTCTCCGCCGGGCGGCACGGCCACCTGGCCGCCCGGCTTGCGCATGCGGGCGGCGATGCGCGCCACCAGTTTATTGGTGGCCAGGCCGGCGGAGATGGACACGCGCAGCCACTCGTGCACGGTGGCGCGGATGCGGGCGATGACATGAGCCGCGTCCTGGCCGTTGATCCGCTCCGCGCCCGTCAGGTCCAGCCATGCCGCGCCCACTTGGGCCGGTTCCACCAGGGGCGTGGTCTCGCGGCATAGGGCCAGAATCTGGTCGAAAAACCGCTCGTAGAGGTCGTAGTGGGCCGGCAGGACCACCAGCGCCGGCACGGCGCGCCGTGCCTTGCCCACGGGCCATCCGGGCCGGATGCCGAGCCGGCGCGCCTCGGCGCTGGCCGACAGTACGATGCCCCGCCGCTCGCCGCCGATGACCAGGGGACGGCCACGCAGCCGGCGGTCGGCCGCCTGTTCGATGGAGGCGAAGAAACGATCCCCGTCCCAGTGGACCACGGTACGCATGGTGTTCTTTCTAGTGTAAAATTTTACACTAAACCAGCAGGAGCGCAAGGACCGCGGGACCGCCGCCATCGGATACTGGAAAGATGCTGAGTTGCCAACGGGCCGAAGACCTGATCCGCCGCTGTGCCGGCCTCAAGGTCCTGGTCGCGGGCGACCTGATGCTCGACGAGTTCGTGTGGGGCAACGTGAGCCGCATCTCGCCGGAGGCGCCGGTGCCGGTGGTGGAGGTGACGGGCGAATCGTTCTACGCCGGCGGCGCCGCCAACGTCGCCCGGAACCTGCGCGAGTTCACCGCCGGGGTCGGCGTGGCCGGCCTGGTCGGAGCCGACGACGCGGGCGGCCAATTGCTGGCCCTGTTGGGCGAGGCCGGTATCGACACCCTGCCGGTCGAGCGGGACGCGCGGCGCAGAACGATCGTCAAGACGCGCGTGATCGCCCGCCACCAGCAGGTGGTGCGCATCGACCGCGACGCCCGCCTGGCGCCGGATCCTGCACAAACCTCGCGCCTGCTGGCTTCGATCGGCGAGCGGATGCCGGATTGGGACGCGGTCATCTTCTCCGACTACGCCAAGGGCTTCCTGACGCCCGCTTTTTCCGCAGGACTCTGCCGGCTGGCCCGTGGCAAGATCGTGACCGTGGACCCGAGCCCGAACAATGCGCTGGCCTGGTCCGGCGTCACGGCGGTAAAACCGAACCTGAGGGAGGCGCGGGAGGTGGCGCGCCTGGGAAACGAGGCGGGAATCGAGCAGGTGGGGCCGGCGCTGCTCCGCCAGTGGGGCACGGAGATGGTGCTGGTGACTCTCGGCGAGCAGGGCATGATGCTGTTCAGGAGCGGCTCGGCGGCCTACCACACCCCCACTCGCGCCAGAGAAGTGTTCGACGTCTCCGGCGCCGGCGACACTGCCATCGCCCTCTTCACTTTGGCGCTCGCCGCCGGAGCGCTGCCCGAGGAGGCGGCCGAGCTGGCCAACCACGCCAGCGGCGTGGCTGTGGGCAAGCTGGGTACTGCCACGGTGAAGCCGGAGGAACTGCTGGAGAGCGCGCGGCAGGCGGGCTGAGACAAAAAAGGCGGGGAAGGCCGAAGGACTGCCCCGCAGAACGGAATACGGAATGAGGAGGACTACTTGCGCTTGGCCTCGAACGGGCGGGGCTGGCCCTGGCCGCCTTCGCGCACGCTCGTGCCCTTTAGCGTGTCGCCTTCCACCGTGCCTTCATAGGCGGAGGTGAACTCGCCGTTGGGTGTGGACATGGTGGTCTTGAAGGAGAACTTGTTGCCCTCGATCTTGCCGTCCTTGATCTCGATGGTGCGCGGCTCGCCGCCGCCGAAACCCGGCATGGTCATGGTTCCCGTCAGCTTGGCGCCGTCGGACTTGAGGTCAAAAGTGGTGACGATGGTGACTTCTTCGCCGCCACGGTTCATCTTACGTTCGGAAACCCACTTGCCGTCGATAGCGGCAGCGAGGGCGACGCCCGCGATGAGAAAAAAACACACAAGAATGGTAGTGAGAGTTTTCATTGGTTGACTCCTGCAAGAATAAGAACGCCCTCAGGGAGGGGCAAGGTTACCCGGATGGACGTATTATTTGAGTTCATCGACGTCAGTCTGCCGGTTCCGGTGGACCGGCCGTTCACCTATCGCCTGCCGGAGACGCTCCGCCACAGGGTGCGGGCCGGCTGCCGCGTGATTGTCCCGTTCGGCCCGCGGAAGCTGACAGGTGTGGTTCTGCGGACACACAATGAGCTGCCGGATGTGGCCGTGAAGGAGGCCCTGCGCCTGCTGGACGCCGAACCGGTCCTCGACTCCGGTCTGCTCGCGTTGGGACGTTGGGTGGCCGACTACTACTGCTCTCCCCTCGGCGAGGTCCTGCGGACGATGACGCCGCTGGCCGGCGAGGTCCGCCGCTCGCGCGTCTGGGGTCTGACCGGCAAGGGCCGTGACGTGGCCCGCCAACTGTTGATCGGCGAGGCGGGCGGCGACCCGGCCGTGGACCTGCTGCGCGCGCTGGAACAGCGTGCGCTCGCCGAGGCGACCCTGGAGCACAAGTTCCCTGGCGCGAAGAAACTGATCAGGAGCCTGGAGCGGAAGGGCCTGCTTGAACTCGAGCAGAGTCTGGCCGAGCGCGACCCGTTGCGCGCCCCTGCCGCGCGGCTCCGCGTGGAGTTCCGGGGCCGCCCCGCCGGCGTCAAGCTGACCAAGGGCGAGCGGGAGTTGTTCTCCTACCTGGAGTTGCACCCCGGCTCGCACAATCTCGAGGACCTGGGCGTCGCCGTGAAAAACGCCTCCCAGTCGGCGCGCGCGCTGGCGCGCCGGAAGCTGCTGGAACTCATGCCGGAAGCCTTGGCCCAGGACACGGCCTGGGCGCGGCCCCGCCACGAACTGAACGAAGCCCAGCGGGCCGCGTTCAATGAGATCCGCCTGGCGCTGGAGGCCCGGCGCTACCAGACCTTTCTGCTGCACGGCGTCACCGGCTCGGGCAAGACGGAGGTCTACCTCAGCGCCATCGAGGCCGTCCTGGAGATGGGCCGCGGCGCGCTGCTTCTGGTCCCCGAGATCGCCCTCACGCCGGCCATGGCCGGCCAGTTTCACGCGCGCTTCGGTGACCGCGTGGCCATTCTCCATTCGGCTTTCAACGACAGCGAGCGTGCCGGCCAGTGGCGGCGGCTGCAATGCGGGCAGGCCATGGTGGGTGTGGGGACGCGTTCGGCGGTCTTCGCGCCGGTGCGAGACCTGGGGCTGATCATCGTCGACGAGGAACACGATGGCAGCTACAAGCAGGAGGAGACGCCGCGCTACAACGGCCGCGACGTGGCGATTGTCCGTGCGCGCGGCGCCGGCGCGGTGGTCGTGCTGGGTTCGGCCACCCCGAGCCTGGAGAGCCGTTACAACGTGGAGCGCGGTAAAAGCCGCCTGCTCGAGCTGCCGGCGCGCATCGCCGAACGCCCCATGCCGGCCGTGGAGATCATCGACATGCGCGAGGAGTTTCTCGAGACGCGCCGCAACGCGCTCTTCTCGCGGAAACTGGTCGAGGCCGTAAGCGGCAAGGTGGCCGGCGGCGAGCAGACCATCCTGTTGATGAACCGCCGCGGCTTCTCCTCCTCGGTCGCCTGCCGCGGTTGCGGCGAACGGGTCCAGTGCGTGAACTGCGCGGTGTCCCTGACGTTTCACCGCCGCGACAACCGGCTGCTGTGCCACTACTGCAACTACGCCGCGCGCGTTCCTGAGACCTGCCCGCAATGCGGCAGCGATCACATCTACTTTCTCGGCAGCGGCAGCGAAAAGGTGGAGGAGGAGTTGCATCGCGGCTTTGCCAAGGCGCGCGTCGCCCGCCTGGATCGCGATACGGTGAGCGGAAAGAATCGCTACGCCGAGATCCTGGGAGGATTCCGCGAGGGCAACTACGATATCCTCGTCGGGACGCAGATGATCGCCAAGGGGCACGACATTCCAAACGTGACGCTGGTGGGCGTTGTGTCGGCCGACATCGGTCTCGGCCTGCCGGACTTTCGCGCCGCCGAGCGCACGTTTCAACTTCTGACGCAGGTGGCCGGGCGCGCCGGCAGGCACCACCTGCCGGGGACGGTGCTTATCCAGACCATCAATCCGGACCACTACGCGGTGCGTTGCGCCTCCGAGCAGGATTACGCCAAGTTCTATGAAAAGGAGCTCCAGTTCCGGCGCTTGATGCGCTACCCGCCGTTTTGCGCCATGGCCAACGTGCTGGTGCGCGCCGAAAAGCAGGAAGAAGCCTTGCGCATGAGCGGCGAGATCGCCCACCTGCTGGCCGACCCCGGCGAGGGCATGAAAGTGATGGGGCCGGCCGAGGCGCCCGTGCCGCGCATGAAGAATGAGTTCCGCTACCAGACCCTGCTGAAGGCCATCTCGCGCTCGAAACTCAACGCGACGCTGAAGCGTCTGCGGCAGCATGCCCTCGACTCCAAGTGGCCGGCCACCTCGCTGGTGATCGACGTGGACCCGTTGAGCTTGTTATGAAAGCCTGGGAACGCAACGCCGCCAATCTCTCCGCATCCCTGTCGTTTTACGGCCCGGCGGAGATCCGCGGCGGCGTAAAACTCATCAGCTCGAACGTCTCCTACTCGGTCTTCAACATCGCCCTGCTCACCGATCCCGTTTCAGACTTCGAAGGCGAACTGGAACGGCGCATTCATGTCGCCGCCGGCCACTTCGGCCGCCTCGGCAAGCAGTGGTCCTTCTGGGTGTGCGAACACCTGCTCAGCCCCAGGACCGCCAACCGCTTGACGCGCATCTTTCCCGCCTGCGGGATGCAATGCATCGCCGAGTCCCCCGGCATGGAGATCGACGAACTTGCCCCGCCGCGGCGGCCGCTGCCGGAGCTCAGCTACCGCCGCGTCACCGGCTCGGACACGCGCGCCGACTTCGCCCACCTGGTGGCCAACTGCTTCCACATTCCCACCGGCGTCTCGCACCGCGTCTACGGCGAGGAGAGCGCCTGGGGCGGGCCCCTGGAGGTGTGGCTCGGATACAACGACGGCTGTGCCGTCGCCAGTACGGCGGTCGTCGCGGCCGCCGGCGCGGTGGGTATCTACTCGGTCGCCACGCAGCCTGCATTCCGCGGCAAAGGCTTGGCCGAGGCGGTCATGCGGCACGCCATCGGTGAGATGCGCCGGCGGGGCGAGTGCGGGCCGCTGGTGTTGCAGTCGTCACCGTCGGGTCTGGAACTCTACCGCCGCCTCGGATTCCGGCGCAACACCCGCTATTGGGTCTTCTCGACCGAATAGTCCGGCAATAGGCTGCGGAATCCCTGCCACCCCTTCAGCCATGTGCTGGCCGCGGCCATCGATGCGGAGAACGGCTGGTCGTCTTTGCGCGGCGGGCTGACGCGCGACACCTCTTCCCTTACCTTCTCCAACGCCGGACTGCTCTTCAGCGGCCGCAGAAACTCCAGCGCCTGCACCGCCGTCATCAGCTCGATGGCCAGCACCATCCGCGCGTGATCGGCCACCTGGCGCAACTTCAGCGCCGAAGTCATCCCCATGCTGACGAAGTCCTCCTTGTTGCCGCTCGTGGTGATCGTCCCCGGTGAAGCAGGCGTCGCCAGTACGCGGCATTCCGCCACCAGCGATGCGGCTGTCACCTGCGGCATCATGAAACCGGACTCCAGCCCCGGGTGCACCGCCAGGAACGCCGGCAGCCCTTCGTTCAGCGCCGGATTCACCAGCCTGTCGATCCGCCGCTCGCTGATGCCCGCCAGCGCCGTCAGCGCGATGGCCAGATAGTCCATCGCAAACGCCAGGTGCTGGCCGTGGAAGTTGCCGCCGGAGAGGATCTCGTCGTCGAAGACCAGCGGGTTGTCGGTGGCCGAATTCAGTTCGATGGAAAAAACCCGGCGCGCCTCCGCAATCGTATCTCTCACCGCTCCGTGCACCTGCGGGGCGCAGCGCAGCGAGTAGGCGTCCTGCACGCGGCGGCACGCCTTGTGCGAGGACCGGATCTCGCTGCCCTCCAGCAGCGCCGCAAGAAAGCGCGCGCTCGCCTTTTGGCCGGGGTGGGGCCGCGCGTCGTGGATGCGCGGGTCAAACGCCCGAGGGGTCCCGCGTAGCGCATCCAGCGACAGCGCGCAGGCCACGTCGCAGATTTCGGCCAGGTCTTCACAATCGAGCAACGCCAGGCTGCCCAGGGCGAGCATGGCCTGCGTGCCGTTCACCAGCGAGATGCCCTCCTTGGAGTGCAGCCGGACCGGCTCCATCTGCGCCGCCTCCAGCGCCTTCGCCCCCTCCATCGTCCTGCCCTGGAACTCGGCCTCGCCCTCGCCCATCAGCACCAGCGCGATGTGCGCCAGCGGGGCCAGGTCGCCGCTCGCCCCAACGCTGCCGCGCGAGGGAACCACGGGCGTGACGCCCTTGTTCAGCATCCCGCACAGCCGCCGCGCCACCACCGGCCGGATGCCCGACACCCCCTTGGCCAGCACGTTGGCGCGAATCAGCATCATCGCCCGGACCACGTCGCGCCCCAGCGGCTCCCCCACGCCGCAGGCGTGCGAGCGCACCACGTTGCGCTGGAGCTGCTCCAGGTCCTCGGCCGATACCCGCGTGTCGGCCATCAGCCCGACGCCCGTATTGATGGCGTAGGCCGGCGCATCGCCCGCCGCCAGCGCCTCCACCGCCTCGCGAGCCGCCCGCATGCGTTTCACGGCCTGCGCGTCCAGTTCCACCTGCTCGCCCGAGCGCGCCACGCGCGCCACCTCTTCCAGAGTCAACGTGGCTCCGTTCAGTGTGACCATGGCTTCAGGCTATCCTAATTGGTTCATGGGGACGACCGATTGCCGCCAGCGGATGCCCGCGGTGATGCTGCTGGATCACGTGCGCAGCATGTTCAACGTGGGGGCCTTTTTCCGGACCGCCGACGCCGTGGGACTCGAACGCCTTCTGCTCTGCGGCATCACCGCCCACCCGCCTCAGGAAGGCATTGCCAAGACCGCCCTCGGCGCCGAGCAGAGCGTCCCCTGGGACTACCACGTCGACTCGGCCGTCGCCCTGCGCATGTTCAAGGCCCGCGGCTACCAACTGGCCGCCATCGAAACCGGCGATCGGGCCGTCGACCTCTTCGACTGGCTTCCCCGCTGGCCCGTCTGCGTCGTCTTCGGCAACGAAGTGGACGGCCTGGCCCCGGACCTGGTCGCCTCCTGTGACGTCCACGTGCGCCTGCCCATGCACGGCGTGAAGAACTCCCTCAACGTGGCCACCGCCGGCGGCGTGGTCGCCTACGAGCTGCTGAGAAAATGGCGGCAGTACGCTTGAAACTACAGGTGGGCCTCGCCGCGCTCGCCCTCCTGGCGTGGCTGCTGGCCTTCGCCGGCCCTGGCCTGCACGCGTGGTTCACCGACGACGGCCTCATGAACCTCTAATCGGCGTCGCACCGCACCGCGTCGGCTTCCACCCGGAGCGCTTCCGCCTGGCGTGCTTCGCTCTCCTGGCGGGCGGCATCGCCCTCGGATCCGCCCTCGCCTGGAGGCTCTCGCGTTCCGGCGCTTTCACGCTCCTGTTCGTCACGCTCTTCTCCTACCACGCCTATCTGTCCGATCTGTACTTCAACTCCGGCGCCATCTACGATCTGCTCTGCTTCCTGTTCTACTTCGGCGCGCTGTTCTGGTACGCCGGCATTCGCCGCGCCCTCCGCTCGCCCACCTGGCCGGAGACCGCTGGCATCGCGCTGCTGGCCCTGCTCGCCATGACCTCCAAGCAGATGGCCGTCACCCTGCCTTCACCTCGGAGGTCTTCTGGGCGCGCTGGTTGAACTACCAGCGCATGCTGCTCTACACCAACGACGCCTGGACGATGAGGGACGCCCGGTTGTTGCTGGCCGGCTTCGCCCTTGCTCCCCTACTGCTCCGCGGCCGCCGCCGTGAAGTCTGGTGGGCCGCCGCTCTGATCTTCTCCGGACCTCTGCCGGTTCTATTCGTCTCGCAGCGCAACTTCTACGCCTTCTACCTGCCCTACCTCGGCGTCTGCCTCTTGTGCGCCGCGGTCCTGGAGCGCCTGGTCCGCCTCGCCTGGCCGTCCGGCCCGGTGGGACCCGCGCTGGCAGCCCTCACCCTGGCGCTGTGGCTCGCGCCAAGACCTCGTTCGCATGATCACCGGCGGCCACTCCATCGAAGTGATCCGCACCAAGGACCTTCCTCCGCCTTCTCAGGACTGGGGCAGGTATACTGCGGTCTTCCGCTTGACGCAGAATAGTCTCATCCGGCTGCGTTGAACAGGTAGGTTTTCGATGTGGACCATCATGGCGTTTCTGATGCTCGCCGCCCCCCAGGAGACCGAGCGCTTCCCTGTCGGAACCGGGCGTGTTCTCATCTGGCGCACCCACGCGCTGGGGGAGGGCGCCCACCCGGCAGTGGAGCGCGCCTACATCATGATCCATGGCACCAACCGCAACGCCGAGGATTATTTCCGCTGGGCGCTGGCCTCCACTGTCGCCGCCAATCAGATGGCCGCCACCGTGGTCATCGCCCCGCACTTCAAGGCGCGCACGAAGGACGGCCGTGGCGACCAGGTGGAGAAAGGCGAGTGGTTCTGGACCAACGAGGCTTGGAAGGCCGGCGAAACCGCGCTCAACGGCCCTGTGAATTCCTTTGACCTGATGGATCGCCTCTTCGAAACGCTCAATGACCCAAAGCGCTTTCCCAACCTGAAGGAAGTGGTCCTGGCCGGACACTCCGCCGGCGGCCAATACGCCCAGCGCTACGCCGCGGTGAACAATACCGAGCCGAAGATGCGCGTGCCTGTCCGCTATGTGGTCGCCAACCCCTCCAGTTACGTCTATCTCAACGATCTGCGGCTGCGCTCCGGCGCCGTTTGCTCGGAGAAAGGCGGCTGCGGCGGCGCCTTCGTGAAGTACTGGGATGCGCAGAACTGCACGGCGTTTAACCAGTACAGGTACGGCCTGGACAAACTCACCGGCTACGCCGCCTCAGTGCAACCGGACGTCATTCGTGAGCAGTTCCCCAAACGCCGGGTCACCTACCTGGTGGGAGAACTCGACGTGAAGCCGGACGATCCGAGTCTCGACAGGAGCTGCCCGGCCGTGGCTCAGGGACCCAACCGCCGCGAGCGCGGCGTCACCTTCTGGAACTACATGAAACTCCAGTTCGGCGCCGCGCACGAGTTCGACATCGCTCCCGGCTGCGGCCATTCTGCCGTCTGCGTGTTCGCCGGCCCCGCCGGCGTGAAAGCGGTTTTCGGCAGGCCGCCGGGCGACTGAATCAGGACGAGTACTTCTGGCGCCACTCGGCCAGCCGGCGCGCCAGCCCATCCCGCACCGTGACGAAGCCGGGATGCTCGTACAGATTCACTTGCTCGCGCGGGTCCTTCTTCAGGTCGTACAACTCGTTGGGGCCCTCGCCTTCATTCCGTACAACCAGCTTGAAATAGTTGTCGCGGGCCATCCACGCGTATCTGAACTGGCCGAAGACCAGTTCGCGCCACGGCTCTTTCTTTGGCAGCGGCCGGTTGGTCGCCAGCGGCAGGTAACTGCGCCCGCACAGGTTGCGCCCGGCGGGCGGCTTCACCCCCGTCGCCTCGCAGATGCTCGGGACGAAATCGTAGAAGCTCACCAGCTCCGGACGGACCGCATGCACCGGCACACGACCCGGCCACTGCCAGATCATCGGCACCTGCATCGCCTCTTCGTACATGTTGATGGGGTTGGAGGCATGGCCCTTGCTCCACAGGCCATGCCGGCCCAGCAGGTAGCCGTTGTCCCCCGTGAAGATGAAGATCGTGTTGTCGAACAGCCCCTTCTCCATCAGCTTGCGCTGCAGGACCGGGATCTGGTCGTCCAGCGCCGTCACCGACGCGGCGCACTTTCGCAGGCTCTCCACCGTGTGCGCAAGGTGGCTCTTCTCCCGCAATGCGTTGGCCGCCGCCGGCTGGATGCCAAAGCTCTCGAACTTCGCATCCTTGTACATGTCGTAGTACTTCTGCGGGTGGCCTTCGTAAGGCGTGTGCGGATTCAGGTAACCCACGGTGAGGAAGAACGGGGTGCCTTTCGACTGCTGATCGATGAACCCGGTCGCATGCCGCGTCAGCACGTCGGCCAGGTACCCCTTCTCATTCACCGCGCTCCCGTTGACGTTGATCACCGGATCTTGATAGCTCCGCGCGCCGATCGTCGCCGTATAGGTGAAGCCGTGGCCCGGACTGGCGTCGTTGCCCATGTGCCACTTGCCGGCGTAGCCGCACTTGTACCCGGCCTGAGCCAGCAGGTCGGAGATCATCACCTCATTGGCGAAGGACGCCGGCGGCGCGAGCTGGCCCTGGTCGGGGTTGGTTGCCGGCTTGTCGCTCAGAAAATCATGGATGCCGTGCTGGCTCGGGGTGCGGCCCGTGAACAGGGTCGCCCGGCTCGCCGAGCAGATCGGCGTACAGACGAAGTTGTTGACAAACCGCGTCCCGCCCGCCGCCAGCCGGTCAATGTTCGGCGTGCGGATCTCCGTGTTACCGTAGCAGCCCGTCATCCACGCCGCCAGGTCGTCGGCCACGACAAGCACGATGTTCGGCCGCGCCGCCGGCGGCGCGCTCTTCTGCGCCAGCAGTGGAGAGGCGGCAGTGGTCAGAAAGGATCGTCGGGTCAGGTTCATAGTCTGCGGGAACTCCAAGCTTACCAGCCTACAGAACGTCGGCAAACCCGCGCTTCAGGTGGCGGAAGAAAACACCGCCCGCGCAGAATACGGCCAGGGCGATTGCCGCCAGCAGCAGCAGATCACCGGCCGCCGGCAGCCCGTCCCCGGGCAGCATCAGCCTCCGGTAGCCGTTCACCACGTAGGCCATCGGATTCCAATGCACCAGAAACCGCGCCCCCGCTGGAAAACTCTGCTCGTCGATAAAAATCGGGGTCATCCAGAACCAGCCGACCAGTGCCACCACCACCACCTGAGCCGTGTCCCGCAAGTACACCTGCAAGCTGGCCACAATCCAGCCAATGCCTACGGCAAACAGCCCCAGCAGCAGCGCATACACCGGCAACAGCACGATCACCACGCTGAAATAGCCGGCCATGAATCGCACCATGAACACCCCGAGAGAGACCGCGATCACGTGGCTCGCCAGCGACGACAGATAGATTGTCACCGGGATGATCTCCGAAGGGAACACCGTCTTGGTGATCAGGTTCGCCTGCTCCAGCAGCGAGCCGGCCGAGCGTTGCACCGTCTCCTGGAACAGCAGCCACGGCAGGTATCCGCAGAACAGGTAGAGCGTGTAGCTGTCGCCCGCCCCCTCCGGCGGCTTGATCTTCATGCAGTACTGGAAGACGAATACCCAACTCACCAGCAGCACCAGCGGATGGATGATGGTCCACAGCCAGCCGGCCGCGCTGCCCACGAAACGCGTCTCGAAATCCCGCCGCACCATCTGGTAGATCAGTGATCGGCGCTCCACCAGCACTCGCAGAAACGCCATCCCTGGCAGCCGTATCGCGGGCTTGACGATCGTTGCGGTACCCAAACCAGGATTCTAGCAGGCCCGCCGGCGCCCGGCCCGCAATGCGGATGCCGGCGTCCGGTCCGGTGATATATTGGGACCATGCCCGAAGGCTATCTGCCCATCTTCATCTTCCTCATCGTGGCCATCCTGTTTCCCCTCGTTTTGTTGCTTCTGGCAAAGCTGGTGCGGCCCCAGCTCCCCTCGCAGACGAAACTGGAGGCCTATGAGTGCGGCATTCAGGCCGCCTCCAATTCGCGTGGCAGGTACACCGTGCGCTTCTATATCATCGCCATCCTCTTCGTGATCTTCGACGTGGAAACCGTGTTCCTGTTCCCGTGGGCGGTCCGCTACAGGCAACTCGGCTGGTTCGGCGTGGCCGAAGTCTCCGTCTTTCTGGCC
>JACRBC010000102.1 GCA_016213245.1 Candidatus Solibacter usitatus
CCGCTATTTCGGCTGGGAACTGCGTAAGGGCAAGTTCGAGTTCTTCGAGCACCCGCTGAATCTGCCGCGAGAGAAGGCGCTGGAAGGCAAGTACGTCATCCAGACCGAAGAACGCAGTCTGTCGGCGGTCGAGGCGGTGACCGCCTACAAGCAACTGAATGAAGTCGAGCGCGGATTCTCACACCTGAAGGATCTGCTGGAGCTGCGTCCGGTGTATCACCACCGCGACGACAGGGTCCAGGCTCACGTGTTTGTGGCGGCGCTGGCACTGCTGCTGGACCGGGCACTGCAGAAGAGTTTGCACGCGGCCGGCAGCCAGCTATCGTCGCCGTTTGCCTGGCGCGCGCTGGAAATGATGCGTTGCGTCGAAGTGGATCTCGGCCCGCGCCGCAAACTGTGCGTGACGCGAGGTAACCAGCTTGTCGCCGAAGTGCTCAGGGCCGCGAGCGCCACCGAACTGGACCCGCCCCAGCGGCCGGAGCACCGGCCCTGCCTCATGTAGTGACCAAACTCAAAAACCGCCTGCCTGTTTTCTTGGGGTTACGGGGCACCATGGCAAACATGCGCTCGTCCTGCCCGGCGGATTAAACTTGAGAGGCGATGCGCACCGCCCTTCTCGCTCTCACCATCCCCCTTATGTCTCAAGCAGCACCCTACTCCATCCAGAAACAGATTGTTGATTCGGTGGAGGTCTACGTCCTCAGGGACGAAGCCCGCGCCACCGAGGTCCGCGTGGCGCCCTCGCTGGGCAACAACTCCTACGAGATGACCGTGAAGGGCAAGCGCGTTTTCTGGTCGCCCTACAGGACGCTGGGCGAGTTCGCCGCGAAGCCCGCGCACCTCGGCAACCCGTTCCTCTGGCCGTGGGCCAACCGCGTCGACGGCGCTTCCTACTTCGTGAACGAAAAGAAATACTCGTTCAACTTCGACCTCGGCAATATCCGGCAAAGCCCGGCTAACGCGCCCATCCATGGCCTGCTGGTGTACTCCAAGCTCTGGCAGGTGACCCGCGCCGACGCTTCGCCGGACTCGGCCGTGCTCACCTCAAGGCTGGAGTTCTGGCGCCGCCCGGAACTGATGGCGCAGTTCCCATTCGCTCATTCCGTCGAGATGACCTACCGGCTGAAGAACGGCGTGCTGGAGGTGGAGACAGCGGTGGAGAACCTGTCCGCCGAGGCGCTGCCCATCTCGCTCGGCTTCCACCCGTACTTCCAGTTGAACGACTCGCCGCGTGACGAGTGGCGCGTGCACATTCCCGCCAAGGAGCGCCATGCGCTCTCCAGCCGCCTGGTCCCCACCGGCGAGCGGCTGGCCAATCCGTTCCCGGACCCGGTCTCGCTTGGCGGCACGGTGCTCGACGACGTCTTCGATTCGCTCGTGAGAGACTCGGACGGCTTTGCCCGCTTCTGGGTGCAGGGCAAGACGGAAAAGATCACCGTCGAGTATGGCCCAAAGTACACGGTGGCCGTCGTATACTCGCCCGCCGGGCGGGGCTTCATCTGCTTTGAGCCGATGTCGGGCATCACCAACGTCTTCAATGCGGCCCACGACGGCTGGTACAAGGGGCTGCAAAGCGTCGCGCCCGGCGCGACGTGGCGCGAGGTCTTCCGGGTGGTTCCCTCAGGCTTCTAGATACGTGAAAGGGCCCGGCTCGCCGCCGGGCCCTTTCGTGTCGATGGCGTATCGGCTGGCCTACTTCACGCCCGCCGGCTTCTTGGGAGCGGCGGCCGGAGGCGCGGCAGGCTTGGCGGCCGGAGCGCCCGGGGCGCCCGGAGCGGCGGCGGCCGGAGGCGCGGCAGACTTGGCGGCCGGAGCGCCCGGAGCGGCGGCGGCCGGAGCGGCGCCGGCGCCGAACTTCTTGTCGTACAGGTCGACGAGCGGCTGGGTGATCTCGATGCCGTTGGCGGCCCACAGCACCGGGCTCTGCTGGGTGCTGACGTCGAGCACGATCGCAAAGTTCTGTCCCTTCGCGTATTCGTCGATCACCTGGATCATGCGCTGGCCGATCTCATTGACGAGCTTGCCTTCTTCCTGCTGCAGCTCGTTCTGCATGTCTTCGGAGTCCCATTGCAGCTTCTTCTGCTTGTCTTCGATGTCGCGCTGGAGCTTATCGCGCGCTTCGGCCGACATGGTGTTGGCGCCCTTGCCGTACTGATCCTTCATCTTCTGGATCTCGGCGTTGCGGCCTTCCATTTCCTTGGCGCGGGGCTCGAACTTCACGCGGATGGCGTTGCGTGCCTTCTCGCCGTCCTTGGTCGCCAGAATGGCGCCCTGGATGTTGATGATGGCCACTTTGGTGGGCGTCTGCGCCGGAACGGAGGGCGCGGTTACGATCAGGGCCAGCGCGGCGAGGCCCATCTTCTTTGCGTCGAATCTCACGGTGTTCAAACTCCTCAAACTCTTTGATCCTAGCACGCCGGAGCCCGCTCACGCCCCGTCTGCGCGGGCGCGCGAACCCGCTCAGAACGTGCGGCTGATTGTGAACCGGAACATGGTACGTCTCTCCATGTAGGGGGAGGGCCGGGCGAAGGTGGCCGCCGCGTGGGCATATGTCGCGTAGTTGGGGAACATGGAGGCCTCGGCGGCGACCGGCGGCGTGAAAAGCTGGCTGACGATCGTCGGATTGTAGGCGTAATACAGGCGGAACGGCGCGTTGACCACCGGCATCATGATTTGCAGTTCCAGACCGGTGGAGGTGCGGAGCTGCTGCGTGCTGCTGATCACGTAGGCCCGGTTGTCAAAACCGGCCTGCGGGAAGGTCCCGTTCAGGGTGGTGAGCCGGCTCGGGTTCAACCGCAACTGATTCGGCAGGCTGATGCGGTTCACGCCGGCGTCGAAGAAGGCGGCCAGCACCAGCGGCCCGAAGATGGGGATGCGGTACTCGAAGTTGGCGATGCCCTGCGTATCGCCGCCCGGAAAGACAAGCTGGTAGATGGGGAAAGTCTGGGTGACGCCCACCGTCTGGACCTTGCCGTCCACGATGATCTTCTGCGTGCGCGCCGAGCCGTCGGAGTTCAGCACCGGAGTGGTGGCCTCGCTGGGAATGTAGGCGAACGGGCCGATGCCCCAGATCTCGAAACCACGAACATCCTGCTCTCCGCCCATGAAGACACGGTTGAAGGGCGGGGCGACCTTGCCGCCGTAGCCGGCAAGAATTCGGCCCAACACCCTCATGCCGATGACATGCTTCGGGGAGAATCCCTTCCGGAAGTAGGTGGCCGAAACCGTCGGCTCGATCAGGTTCACGTTGCCGCCCAGCGGGCCGCCGGCAAACGAGATCGAGGCGAAAAGGCTCCGGCCGCGCGAGGGCGTGATGGGATGGTCGACCGTGTTGTAGGTGTAGGACGGGATCACGCGGCTGGTGATGATGCCGTTGAGCGAGTTGGGCCCGTCGAAGTTGAGGAAGTTGGAGTAGTTGAAGTAGCTGCTGGAGGAGGTGTTGCCCGGGACGATGGTGGAATTGTCGATGCCGTAGGTGAGGCTGAGGCGGGCAAAACTCCGCTTCAGCGGGTAGCTGGCGAAGACGGTGGCGCCAAAACCCTTCTGGTTGTACATGAGCAGGTTGTCGGTTCCCAGGGCGTTGTACAGAGGGATGAGATTGCGGCCGGAGAAGAGGGAGACCTCGCGCGCCTGGTCGTAGTTGAAGCGCTGCGTGTAGATCGTGAATCCGGCCTGGATGGGCTTGTCGAACAGGTACGGCTCGGTGAAGCCGAACGTAACGTTGCGCATGCGGTCGCCGAGCTCGGCGTTCAGGCTGAGGGTCTCGCCCAATCCCAGAAAATTATTGGTGGCGTAGCCGAAGCCGATGAAGGTGCCGGCGATGCCGCTCACGCCGCCGTTGAGGCTGATGGAGTTCTTGCCGCGCTCCTTCACCTTCAAAGTGATGTCCACCGTGTTGTTCTTGGTGTCGCGCGTGATGTTGGCGGCCTCTTCGGCCTTCAACTGCTCGAAGTAGCCGAGCTGGTTGAGACGCAGGACGCTCATCTCCCACAGGCGGGTATTGTACATGTCGCCTTCGTCGATCATGATCTCGCGGCGGATGACCTTGTCGCGCGTGGTGGTGTTGCCCTGGAAGTCGATGCGGCGGACGAAAAACTGCTTGCCCTCGTCCACGTTGATGGTCAGGTCGATCTTGCCGTCCGGCATCGGGTTGAAGTCCGGTTCCGGCACGGCGTCGATGTAGCCGAACTCGCCGTAGAGCTTCTGCAGGTTCTTGAAGCCCTTGGAGAGCTTCTCGGTGGAGAAGATATCGCCCTGCCCCATGCCGAACAGGGGCCGCATGAGGGTCTCCGGAGTGCGGAAGAGCTTCACGCCGACGAAGTTGATCTGGTTGAGTTTATAGAGCAGGCCCTCTTCCAGGTTCACGGTGAGGTCGGCGGTCTTGCCGGGCCTGGCCTTCTTGAAGGGCGGAATCCAGATGCGGCCGCCGCCGGTGTCGCGCATGTTCACCTTGTGATCGGTGGCGCGGGCCAGGAAGTAACCTCTGGATGTGTAGAACATCCGGATGCGGTCCTTGTCCTCCTCCAGCTTGGTGGAGTCGAAGGTACGCGGGAAGATGCCTTCCAGGATCCAGCCGTGCGGGATGCCGATGGGCTTGAGGTTCTTCATCGCGCGGATCACGGCGCGGTCCCCGAAGACCTTGTTGCCGACGATGTCGATCTTGCCCACCTTGACCTTGGCGCCTTCCTGAATGCGGAAGGTCACCTCGATGGAGGATGGAGGAATCTGCTTGATCTCCGGCGTGACGGTGGCGAACTGCCGGCCGCGTTCGGAGAGGAACTCCTTCAGAACGTTGGCGGCCCGCTGGACCCTGCCCTGCTCGAACTGCTGTTCAACGGCCAGGCCGACGCGGCGATCCTTGAAGCGGTCCAGGATCTCGGAGACCGTAATGGACTTGTTGCCTTCGTACTTGATGGAGCGCACGACGCGGCGTTCGGTGACCAGGAAGCGGACGATCCAGCCGATCTTGCCGGCTTCGCGTTCGAGGGTGATGTCGTCGAAGCGGCCGGTGTTCCACAGGGCCATGAAATCGCGGTGCAGAGCCTCGGCGTCGTAGCGATCGCCCTTCTTTGTGAAGATGAGAGCGCGCAGGGTGTCCTGGGGCACGCGCCGGGCGCCGCGGAACTCGATCACCTCGACGGTGTCAGTGATGGCCTGGGGAGGCTGGGGGCCTTCGGCGGGCTTGGCGGCGTCGGGCTTTTCAGGCCCGGCGGGCTTGGCTGCGTCGGGCTTGGTCTGTGGGACCGTCTCGAACGGTCCTGGTTTGGGCTGTTGCGGTTTTGGGGTCTCCGCGGGCTTGGGCGGCTGGGGGGTGGGGCCGCCCGGCACGCTTTCAAAAGGATTCGTCTTCTTGGCCTCGGCCGGCTTGGGCGCCTGGGGAGAAGCCTGTTGAGCCGCCTGCAGAATTCCCGCCGAGCCCGTGACGATCAGGAGGAATACAACGAGGCAGAGCAGGACAGCTTCCAGGCTTCTACGCCTGTGGGTCATCGTGAACAGTCGAGATCCTTTCTATTCCGCGCCTTCGCCTGAGACGTGCCGGAGCCCGGAGGCGTTACACGGATTGTCCCCAGTAGGCGGGCACAAGTTTCTATTCTAGCGGAATCGGGAAGCAGTCAACAATCGGCCTCCGAAGAAGTTGCGTGATCTGAGTGAAATTCGGCCGCCGGGGCGGGCGGGCCGAAGGCGCCGGACAAGGCGCTGAAGCGGCGGCTGAAGCGGACCAGGGAGAGTCCGTAGAGCATGTGGCCGGGCAGGGTGGCCAGGGGAGGAAAGTAAGCTGGGGCGAAGGGGTCGAAGCGGCGCCAGAGGAAGCGGTCGGCGACAAGGTGGAAGGAGAGGGCGAGCAGGAGCCCGAGAATCAGGTTCCGGGCGACGCCCCGCGTGGAAGCGATGAGGGCGAACAGGGCGCCGAGGGAGGCGTAGAGGACCAGGAGGAGCGAGGCGCCGGCGAGGGTGGCCCAGCCGCGGCCCATGGAGTAGACGGAGCCGCCGAAGAAGAGGGCGCCGGCGACGTTGAGCTTGGACCACCAGAATTCGCCGCGGATCCAGGAGTGGACGAGCATCCAGGCGATGAAGGCGGCGCCGCCAGCGAGGCCGCAGTCGAGCCCGGCCATGAGGCGGCAGAGCCGCGCGGAGAGGGGTGGGGCCGCTCGTGGTGCTGAAGGGTCCACCGGCGCGCTCGCTCACTCGGCCTTGGAGTAGTAGTAGGAGTGATAGTAGGTGTACTTGCTGTACAGTTCGCCGCGGTGGGCGCCGTTGACGACAATGCCGAGGATGTTGTTCTGGCAGAGGGAGCCCATGGCGCGGGTGACGGAGTCGATGGTGGTGGTGCCGATGCGGACGACGAGGATGAGGCCGTGGCAGAGGGTGGAGAGGAGGTTGGCGTCGGCGGCGAACAGCAGCGGCGGGGTATCGAGGATGACCCAGTTGAAGACGGAGGGCAGGCGATCGATCAGGCTTTTGGCCTCGGGCAGGTTGAGGAGTTCGAGGGGGTTGAGGACGGCTTCGCCGGCGGGCATGATGCAGAGGTTGGTGCCTTCGACGCGTTTGATGATTTCCTCGAGGGAGGCCTTACCCTGGAGGAGGTCGGTAATGCCGGGGCTGCGCGGGACCTGAAAGAGGGTGTGGATGACGGGGCGGCGGAAGTCGAAGTCGGCGAGCAGGACCATGCTGCCTTCGAGCTGGGACTGAGCCAGGGCGAGGTTAGCGGCGGTGAAGGACTTGCCCTCGGCGGGCGAGGCGGAAGTGATGACCACGGAGTGGATGGGCTGGAGGCTCTGGAGGTGGTTGAGGCGTGTGCGGAGGCTGCGGAACTCCTCGGCGGGCGCTTCGCTGGGGCGGGCGGAATCGAGCAGCGAGGCGTCGGGGGAAGGGGTGAAGGGGACGGTCTGGATCTTCTCCAGCAGCGACCGCAACTCCGGCGCCGCGGAGGAGACGGGTCTGCCGGCGGCGGCTGAGTCGGCGGCGGGCTGGCCGCCGGTGATGGTTGTATCGGCGCGTCGCAGCGCGTCATGCACTCGGCTCATTCAATCCTCCGTGTAATGGCATTCGACAAGCTCAAGCCCGCGAGGTGTAGTAGTAGATGACCGAGCCGGCCATCAGCAGGACGCCGAGCAGGAAGGCGGCTGTCCAGGCGAGCCAGCCCATGCGGCGGCGGCGGCGGACCACGAAATCGTTTTCAAGCAGGGGGATGCTGCCCAGCACGGTGAGCTTGGTGTAGGCGCGCACGTCCTTCAGGTTCTTGAGGGAAGAGTCCTTGACCTCGCGACCGCCGGCGAGGGCGATGCCGAGGCCGATGCCGAGCACGAGGCCGACGCCGATGATGAGCGGGCGTTTGGGGGCGTAGGGCTCTTCGGGGATGGCGGGCATTTCGAGGACCTCGAGGTTTTCGCCCTGTTTGCGATTCTCGAGGTCGGTGGACATGGAGGACTCCTGCATCTTGCGGCTGAGCTCCTCGTAACGGGTAGCGGCCAAGGCTCGGTCGCGCACCAGTTGGATGTATTCCTGATTGGCGGCGGGGCTGGATTCGAGCCGGGACTGGGTGGTCCGCAGCCTGTTGCGGATCTCGTTCAACTGGCGGCCGAGGTCTTCGACCTCCATATCCTTGGCCTGCAAGGCGGCCTGGAGGCGGGAGATGGAAGAGTTGACCTCACGCAGTCTGGCCTGGTTGGCCGGAGGGACGACCATGCGCTGCCGCTGGCCGGGGGTATCGGCGCGGGCGCTCTCGCTGTCGCGCAGGATCTGTTCACGTTCGCGCTGCTTGGTGCCGAGGTAGGCGAGCACGCGCTGGACGTCGGGGTGGCCTTCCTTATAGGACTCGCGGAGCGCGGCGAGGGTGGCCTCCGTCTTCTGGACTTCCCGTTCGACCTCGGCGAGGCGGTCGTTTCTGGGCGTGGGGGCGGCGACGGAGGACTCGGCCACGGGCTGGGCGAGGGTTTGGGCCTGGTCGCGGAGGTCGCGCAACTGGCTTTCCAACTGGAGTTTGTCGGAGTTGGCGCGGCTGATCTGGCCGTTGACGGCCTGGATATTGGCCTCCATGGCGGTGATGCGCCCCATGACCATCTGTTCCTGTTCGGGCAGCTCGCCTAGGTTGCGCTGGCGGAACTGGGTGATTTTGGCCTCGGCTTCTTCGAGCTCGCGGCGGGCGACCTCGTACTGGTCTTTGAAGAACTCGGTGGTGACGATCGACTGGGTGGAGCGGGAGCGGACGCTCTCCTCGGTGAACTTGGAGATGAGGTCGGCGCAGACTTTCTGGGCGATACGGCGATCGGAGTAGGCGTAACTGACGGCGAAGGCGTTGACGTTCTGGCGGAGGGCGCCGGCGCCGCGGGACATGTATTGCATCTCACTGAGGCCGATGTCGGTGCGCATTCTATCGATGACATCGTCGGTGGGAAGGCGTTTGCGGTCGTCGGGGTAGAGGTTGTAGGTCTGGATCAGGTTGAGGAGATTCTGGCGCTGGACGATGTTCTGGTAAGTGGTCTGGATCCTGGCGGTCATTTCCTCGACGACGTTGGTCTGGACGAGGCGTTGGGGGACGGCGGGGGGGACGACGCGGAGGAGGCCGGTGGCCCTGTAGGAGTCGGGCCAGAGGTAAGCCGTCACGACACCGAGAACGAGGCCGAGAAAGGCGGGCCCGAGGATCCAGGAGCGGTGGCGGCGCAGGATGTCGACATAGTCTTCGACGTCGAAGGCGCGGCGCTGGATGGACAGCGGCTGCTCGGGCATCATCTGAGATTGCATTGGTGCTCCCATGGGCTCAACTCCGTGGCCGGCTCCCGGCTAGGGGACAAAGATGTGATCCCCATCCTGGAGATAGATGTTCTGTTCCAGTTTCTTGCCCTTGATGACCTGGCTGTAATCGAATCTGATGCGGTCGGTGCCGCGCATGACGATGATCTTGTTTTTCTTGGCCCACTGGCCGAGTCCGGCGGAGCTGAGGGCCTGAAGGATGGTGGTGGGCGTCACCAAGGGAACAGGTCCGCTGCGGGAGACGTTGCCGGAGATGAAGTAGCGTTTGCTCTGCACGGAGGCGACGGCGATGATGACTTCGGGCTTATTGAGGAACTTGCCGAGGGCCTCGGCGACGCGGACGCCGAACTGTTCGGGGGTGAGGCCGGCGGCGTCGACTTCACCGGCGAGGGGGAGGGTGACCTTGCCGTCGGGGCGGACGACGACATTACCGCTGAGTTCCGGCTCGCGCCAGACGCGGATATTGAGGACATCCTCGGCGCCGATCTTGTAGGTCTTGGGGTCGACGGGAGCGGGGGCATCGTCTTTTCCGGGGACCTTGGGGGCGGCTGGCTCCTGGGACTGAGTTCCCGGGGCCGCCTTCTTCTCCTGGGGAGAGGCCGCGGCCAGGAGCGCAGCCAGGGAGAAGGCCGCCGCCGCGAGAATCCAATTCCTATCCGGCATCCGAAGCCAGTCCATGCGTGACCCTCCGTTTTTCGAAAAACTTCCGTCGCCATGCGGGACGGCGGCGGCAAGACCCCACAAAGTCCTGCACCGGGGTACGCCCCAGACATGTGTTGATTCATTGTACAACAGACCCGGACCTCCGCCCTGAGACGGGGAGGCGTACTGGGGGCCGCAAGTGATTGATGTGGAGCGACGTAGAGGGGCGGCGGGCAAAGGGGTAGTGGAAGTACTGGAGGGATGGTGGGGTGGGAGTGGGGCCGGGGGGAGGGTGGGGGGAGCGGTTTTCGGCGGATGATTGTTTTGAACGAGATACGGGTCGGGATTGTGAAATAGATTCGCGGGGACGGGCTGGAGAGGGGTATGGGCCGCCGATGAACGGAGATAGGCGCTGAGCAAGACGGGGGTAGAGACCTGCGGCTTGTTGGCGTGTGAGGGCAGAGGCATGGTTATGGTTCCTTCCGGCCGGGCGCGTGGCACCGAGCATGGAGGTGGAATACACCGGGCGGGGCAGGCTTCTGACGCGGTGGGCCGCAAAGAATTGAAAAGAAGGAGAAGATTTCGGTGGGTTGGCGGTCACTGAAAAAGGTTGACCCGGCCGGCGGCAGGGCGGGCCGCGGGGGAGCGGGGTTCACTTGATGGCGATGGTGACGCGCTGCTGTTCGTTGTTGGCCGAGCCGATGGTGAGGACGACGGGCTGGGGGCCGGAGGGGACGCCGTCGGGGACGACGGCGTTGATCTGGAACTTGGCGATGGTTGTATAGGACGGTCCGTTGACGCCGGGAGATACGGCCAACCCGGAACCGGGGATCGAGTCGGTTCCGACCGTCTGATATGGCGCCGGGCCGGCGTAGAGGACCTTCGCGGGGAGGCCGCCGATGGTGAGGGAGGCGGGCTGAGCACGGAAGGGGGTGGCGATCATGCAGATGCCGGCTTCCGGGATGGTCTCGTCCAGGATTCCGGCTCCGGTACCGAACAGCGTGATCACCGACCCCGGTGACGCGGGATTATCGACACTGTTGGGGATGAAGTTGGGGTACTTATATTCCAGGATGGCGCCTGGCCCGCCACCGGAGGAGTCGGCAGTGAAGAGGGCGGGCGAGGCCGCAGACACTGGTACTTCGAAAATGGGCGATTTCTCGTAATAGCGGGAGACGACGATCCGGGCGGATTCCTGCCCGGCGAGGGCATAGGGGGCGACAACATCGATCCGGCTCGGGCTGACGTAAAGCAGCGGCGCCGGAGTGTCATTGATGGTGACGGTGGTGTTGCCGAAGGTGGTGGGGTAGAGGCCCTCGCCGTTGAACTCAGGGGAGAGAACGGGCGGACCGAGGTTCTCGCCATAGATGGAGATGATACCGCCGGGGGAGATGACGGGCTGGAGCGAGGCGGTGTTGACAACCGCGCCGACAGCGGGCGGTGGCGGTTCACGCAGAGTCAACGTCACAAAGGCCACGGTAGTGTATGGTGGGGATTGATCCACGGTTGTGAGGAGGACATTGGCTAAGTACTGGCCCGGAAGCATGTGGCGAGTGATGCCTGGTTTTTGGCCGACACGGATGGAGGCAGGAGTGGTGCCGCTGGTCGGTGACACGACAAGAAAGTCCGCAGGCTCCCCGAATGGTGTGGTTACGCGATCCACCTTAAACTTGACGTTGGGGTTTGGACACTCCGCGTGACCAGGCTCAGACGGTCCAGCGGATCCGCGGTGGAGTACGTGTAGCTGGTCGTCTCGCCGCTGTTGGGCCCGGTGATGGTCAGCGGTCTCCCCAGGTTGAAGTCCCAGGTCATCAAATGTCGACCGCACTCCCGGCGGCCCTTCGGCGACTCCCAACTTGTGGGTAATTGAAAGGAGGTTCGGACGCTTACGTCCGGCGCAACGCCGCCGCCTCACTCCTCGGCGGCGCTTCCCCACGAAGGCGCTGATTCTACTTCGGTTATCGGTCGGGCCCCGGTGTCCGGTTCATTGCTCAGTTAGTGCGGAAGCAACTCGTTCGGTCTCTGGCTTAAGGCTGCCCTCGAAGCTGGCATCCCATAAGCCGCTGAGCAGTTCATCGCCCTCGGGCCATTCCTCCAAAGGCGAAAGGTCAATTATCTCGGACGCCGCGAGCACAAACGCCGCCCAGTCCCGAAGCTCTTCAGGCCTATTCCGATATGCCAGCAGGCCGTTAGCGATATCGATTGGCCTTGGACTCACCCTGATGCCAGGCCCGGCTTGTACGCTGATCCGTCGTTCACCGCGTTCATCGCCAGAGCTGTCGACAGTGAGGCGTATGCCAGCTTCGTGCAACGCAGAGGGAGGCAGTTTACCCCTGATTACAGCCATTAGCAGTTTCTCGGCTATCGCTTTCGTTTCCATGGCTGTTGTCAGCTACTTCTTCGGGTCGTAGTGCACTAACGCGTTTGCGGCATCATACGCCTTCTGGACCACATGTTTGCTACCGGCCTGATCGATAACGGATTCAATCACCTGGTAGCCGTTTGCTCCGGTACGGGCTATTCGCACGATCACGTCCTGTCCCTGCTTAATTATCTGAATTGAGGACGTTGACGTCGCCCGAGCAATCGCCGAGATCGCGGCAGCCGCTTGTGCAGCGGGGAGCCCCAAACTTGCGATCGCGGACCTGGCGGTTTGTTTACCTGCAAAACTCGCAATCTGAGGTATGAAGGAGGGTGCACTTGCAGCCGCCGGTACTCCGGCTACGATTCCAGCGCCTGCAACGAAACCAAGCGTCACGCCAGCAAGAGCATTCACCACAGGACCGGCTTGTTGCGCCCCCCGTGCCACCGCAAGCAGCAACGGCGATGGAGGCTCGTAGTCCCTGACTGTGACGTCCGGCCTCTTCTTCTGGTTGGCGTCCGTAACGTCCTTGCAGAACTTCCCCTGCCCATCGTCGCCCTTCGACCCATTGTCGAGAGTGACGCACTCTCGTCCCGTTGGATCGATGTACCTGAGCGGATTGTTGCGCACGTAGCCGTAGAGATTCCAGCTCTGCGGATCAGCCGGATCTTGATCGGCCAGCGGCTCATCCGCACTCCCAAACCTCCCCTGCACCGGCGAGTAGTACCGCGCGATGAAATTGTCCAGCCCCGTCTCCGCATCCCTCTCCTTCCCCGTAAACTTCTGCCGCGGCTCCGCCGCTATCCCGTAGCACGACGGCCGGCTGCCAACCCCTTGCCCGATCTCCTCCCCAAACGGCAGGTAGTCCAGGCACTGCCTCGGCACCCCCGTCCCGTCCGTCACCACCCGCGTCGACCCCAAATGGTCCGCCGTCAGGTACTGCGTCCCCGCCCCCATCACCGTGCCCCCGTACTCCGCCGCAAGCTGCCCCGCCGCGTCGTACACCATCACC
>JACRBC010000101.1 GCA_016213245.1 Candidatus Solibacter usitatus
ATCATCCTCACCGTTTTCAAGAACCGGGCGACCCTCGAAGTCGACGAAATCTCCTCGATGAAGCTCTGATCCGATGCATCAACTCTGGCTCATCCCCGCACTCCCCCTGGCCGGCTTCCTGGTCAACGGCCTCTTCGGCCGTAAACTGCCCAAGTCGGCCGTCAATGCCGCCGCCATCGGTAGCGTCATCCTCTCCTTTCTCTGGGTGGTGAAAACCCTGCTCGCGCTCGGCCCTCTCGAAACTCCCTACGTCGAGCGCTACTTCACCTGGATCCAGAGCGGCTTGGTCCACGTCGGCTTCGATCTCTCCATCGACCGCCTCACCGCCGTCATGCTCCTCATCGTTACCGGCATCGGCGGCCTCATCCACATCTACGCCGCCGGCTACATGGCCCACGAGGGCGGCTATTACAGGTTCTTCGCCTACCTCAACCTCTTCATGTTCTTCATGCTGGTGCTCGTGATGGCCGCCAACTTCCTCCTGCTCTTCGTCGGCTGGGAAGGCGTCGGCCTGTGCAGCTACCTGCTGATCGGCTTCTACTTCCTCAAGAAAAGCGCCGGCGACGCCGGCAAGAAAGCGTTCGTCGTCAACCGCATCGGCGACTTCGGCTTCTCCCTCGCCATGTTCCTCATCATGGCCGGCTTCGGTTCGCTCGATTTCCAGGCCGTCTTCGCCCAGGTCGGCGTGGCTGGCCACGGCGTGGCGCCCGCCACCATCACTCTCATCTGCCTGCTGCTGCTCCTCGGCGCCGCCGGCAAGAGCGCCCAGGTGCCCCTCTACGTCTGGCTGCCCGACGCCATGGAAGGCCCCACCCCCGTCAGCGCCCTCATCCACGCCGCCACCATGGTTACCGCTGGCGTCTACATGATCGCCCGCGCCGCGCCCCTGTTCAACCAGTCCCCGGCGGCGCTCGAAGTCGTCTCCTACGTCGGCCTCATCACCGCCGTCTTGGCTGCCACCATCGGTCTCACCCAGTACGACATCAAGAAGGTGTTCGCCTACTCCACCGTCTCCCAGCTCGGCTACATGTTCCTCGCCCTCGGCAGCGGCGCCTACGCCGCCGGCATCTTTCACGTCATGACGCATGCCTTCTTCAAGGCATTGCTCTTCCTCGGCGCCGGCTCCGTCATCCATGCGCTGCAAGGTGAGCAGGACCTGCGTTTGATGGGCGGTCTCCGCAGGAAAATCCCCGTCACTTTTGCCGTTCTCATGTGCGCCGCTGTCGCCATCGCCGGCGTTCCACCCTTCTCCGGCTACCACAGCAAGGACGCCATCCTGCTTGCCGCCCACGCTCACCATCCCTGGATGTACTGGGTCGGCGTCGCCACCGCCGGTATGACCGCCTTCTACGTCTTCCGCGCCATCTTTCTCTGCTTCTTCGGCTCCTACCGCGGAACGGCTCACGCCCATGAGTCGCCGCTGGTCATGACCGGCCCTCTCATGGTCCTCGCCGCTCTCAGCCTCGGCGGCGGCTACCTCGATGTTCCCGAATACCTCGCGCCGATCTTCGGCGCCGCTCACGGCGAGCACGACCAGGCCCTGGTCGCCATCTCCGTCGCCGCCGGCGTGGCCGGCATCGCCATCGCCTGGCTCTTCTACATCGTCAGTCCGGGCCTCCCCGACGGCCTCGCGCGAATTTTCAGCGGGCCCTACAAGCTTCTCTACAACAAGTACTTCGTCGATGAAGCTTACGACGCCGTCATCGTCCACCCCATCCGCGACGGCTCCACCGCCGTCCTTTGGAAGGGCGTCGATGCCGGCTTCATCGACGGTGCCGTCAACGGCGTCGGCAGCGTTGCCCGCGCGCTGGGCGGCGCCTTGCGCAACTTGCAGTCCGGCTATATCAGGCGCTACGCGGCTTGGGTCGTGCTGGGCTGTGTCGTCTTGGTCGCCGTCGCCGGCTTCTGGGGAGGTGTAAAGTGAACCTGCTCGACATCCTCCTGCTGCTGCCCGCCGCCGGATTCCTGCTCACCCTCCTGTTGCCCAAGGACAACCCCGGCCTGGCGCGCAAGTTCGCCCTCTTCGTCTCCCTGATCGCGTTCGTCCTGTCGCTCGGCCTCATCGGCCCTGTCCTCGCCAACCCCGGTGCGTACTCCTTCGAAACCAATACGCAGTGGATCGAGTATCCGTCCATCCGCTACCACGTCGGCCTCGACGGCCTCAGCCTCTGGCTGGTGATCCTCTCCACTTTCCTCACCCCGCTCGTCATCCTCGTCAGTTGGAAGCACATCCAGTTCCGCGTCCATGAGTTCTACGCCTTCCTGCTCTTCCTCCTCTGTGGCGTCGTCGGCGTCTTCGTCTCGCTCGACCTCTTCCTCTTCTTCGTCTTCTGGGAAGTCTCGCTAGTCCCCATGTACTTCCTGGTGGGCATCTGGGGCCACGACCGGCGCATCTATGCCGCCGTCAAGTTCTTTCTCTACACCATGGCCGGCTCCGCCCTCATGCTGGTCGCCATCGTCTACCTCTACAACAAGAGCGGCACCTTCGATATCCCCCTCATCATGGACATGCTGGCCAAAGGCCGCCTGGTCCTCACCGGCACGGAAGGCTTCTGGCTCTTCCTCGCCTTCTTCGTCGCCTTCGCCATCAAAGTTCCCCTCTTTCCCCTCCACACGTGGTTGCCCGACGCCCACGGTGAAGCCCCCACCGCCGGCTCCGTCATGCTGGCCTCCGTGCTGCTGAAACTCGGCACCTATGGTCTGGTCCGCGTCTGCCTCCCCCTGTTCCCCGATGCCGCCCGCCAGAACGCCCCCTGGATCATCGCCCTGGCCATCATCGGCATCATCTATGGAGCGCTGGTCGCCATGGTCCAGCCCAACATGAAGCGCCTGGTCGCCTACTCCTCGGTCAGCCACCTCGGCTTTGTCGTCCTCGGCCTCTTCACCTTCACGCAAGTCGGTCTCGACGGCGCCGTCTACCAGATGCTCAGCCACGGCATCTCCACCGGCGCGCTCTTCATCCTCGTCGGCCTGCTCTATGAGCGCCGCCACTCCCTGGAGATCGCCGACTACGGCGGCGTCGGTACCGCCGCCCCCTGGCTCTCCACCGTCTTCGTCATCACTACCCTGGCCAGCGTGGGCCTGCCGCTGCTCAACAACTTCGTCGGCGAGTTCCTTGTCCTCCAGGCGGCCGTCCAGGTCAGCCTCCTCTACGGCGCCCTCGCCGCCGTCGGTGTCATCCTCTCCGCCGTCTACATGCTCTGGATGGTCCAGCGCACCTTCTACGGTGAGACTCCGCATGAGGTGCGGCATCACGTCACCGACCTCAACGCCCGCGAGTGGGCCGTCGTCCTGCCGCTCATCGTCATGATGGTCTGGATGGGCGTGGGCGCGCAGAACTTCCTGCCTCCCGTCAGCGCTCAAAACGCCCAGGTGCTCAAGGCCATGAAGCAGCCTGTCCCCGCCGCACAGGCCAAGGAGCTTGCCAATGCCCGCTAACTTCGTGCCCTCCACCCAGGAGCTCCTCCGCTTCGCGCCCGAAATGCTGCTGACCCTCGTGGCCACGCTGCTGATGATGCTGGAGGCAATCAGCGGTCCCGGCGGAAAACGCAAGTTCGCCTGGATCGCCTTCTTCTCCCTCGCCGCCGCTATCGCCCTCGCCATCTCCGCCGCCGCCGATCCGGGACCGGCCTTCTCCGCCATGCTCGTCATCGACGGTTACTCCACCTTCTTCCGCGTCCTGGTCATGGTGGTGGGCCTGCTCACCATCCTCATCTCCAACAAGTACCTGGACGGCGAAGGCCACCAGTCCGGCGAGTATTATGCGCTGCTGCTCTTCTCCATCATCGGCCAGTCGATCATGGCCACCGCCAATGAGCTGATCATGATCTTCATCGGCCTGGAATGCTCCTCTATCGCCACCTACGTCCTGGCCGGCTACCTGCGCGACGACAAGCGCAACAACGAATCCGCCCTCAAGTACTTCCTCCTCGGCTCCTTCGCCACCGCCTTCCTGCTCTTCGGCGTCGCCTGGATCTACGGCCTCACCGGCACAACCAACCTGACTCAGATCCGTGCCGCTCTCCTGGACCCGCAGGCGCATCCCAACATGCTCATCCTCGGCGCCGCCACCGCCATGATGTTCGTCGGTTTCGCCTTCAAGATCTCCGCCGCGCCCTTCCAGATGTGGGCCCCCGACGTCTACCAGGGCGCCCCCGCCCCCGTTGCCGCCTTCATGTCCGCCGGACCCAAGGCCGCCGCCTTCGCCATGTTCCTGCGCGTCCTCATGACCGCCTTCGAGCCCGTCAAGGACCGCTGGGAGCCCATTCTCTGGACCTCCACCCTGGCCACCATGGTCATCGGTAACTTCTCCGCCCTCCGCCAGAGCAACATCAAGCGCCTCCTCGCCTACAGCTCCATCGCTCACGCCGGTTACGTCCTGGTCGCCGTCACTACCCACAGCGAAATCGGCATCGCCGCCGCCATGTTCTACCTCGCCTCCTACGCCCTCATGAACATCGGCGCCTTCGCCATCGTCACCCACGTCGCGCGCAAGGGCGAACAGTACGTCGAAATCTCCGACTTCGCCGGACTCAGCCAGCGCCAGCCGCTGGTCGCCGCCATGCTCACCGTCTTCCTGCTTTCGCTCACCGGCATCCCGCTCACCGCCGGCTTCTTCGGCAAGTTCTACATCTTCAAGGCCGCCCTCGACGCCAACATGGTCTGGCTCGCCGTTCTCGGCATGCTCAACAGCGCCGTCGCCGCCTACTACTACCTGCGCGTCATCGTCGTCATGTATATGCACGCCCCCGCCGAGGGCGCCGCCGAACTTCCCGCTCCCTCCGCCGGCATCCGCCTCGCCGTCCTCTCCACCGCCATCGCCACCATCGCGCTCGGCATCTTCCCGTCCTTCGTCCTCGACTATGCCGGCAAGTCCGCTGCCCTCATCCGCTGACCGTCAGAACAGCCCGCGCAGCTCCGCGAACCGCTCCACAACCAGCAGCCGTCCCGGGCCCGGCTCCCGCAGCCCCTGCCTCTCCAGTGTCCATGTCCTGGCGTGCGGCACGAATACCGCGTTCAGGCCCGCCTCCAGCGCCGGGTTGATGTCGGACTTCGGCGAGTTGCCGATCATCCACGTCCTCGCCTTCTCGAGTCCCCGTTTCTCCACCAGCCCCAGGTACGACGCCCGGTCCTTCTCTTTCACAATCGCCGCGTGCCCGAACCACCGGCTCAGCCCCGAGCTGTCGATCTTCATCCGCTGCTCATCCGGGTGCCCCTTCGTGAACAGCGTCAGATCGTGCCTCGACGCCAGGTACTCCAGCGTCTCGGCCACCCCCTCGATGATCTCCACCGGCTGCTCCAGAATCCGCAGAGCGAAACCTTTCACCCTCTCCAGATCCTCCGGCCGGATCTCCCGCTCCGCCAGGTGCGCGTAGCATTGCTTCAGGTTCTCACCGAAGTTCAGCGAACCGTACCCGTGCACCTTGCTGTTGGCCAGCTCAATCTCGTCCAGCACCGCGCGGATCTCGGCCGCGGCCAGCGTCGTATGCTCCAGGAACTCGACAAAGCGAGCGAATGCCGCCTCGAAGTAGATGTTGTTCTCCCACAGCGTGTCATCGGCGTCGATCAATAGGTGTTGGCGCATGGCCGCGCGCTGCGCCTCGCCGCCATGAGACCCTCGGCGCCAGCAGACCCTCCGTCATGTTTGTATCATGGCTCATACGGTCTGTGCGCACCGTTGGCGCAGGCTGTGGCAACGCATGATCCTCAAGCTCAAACGGACTCCGGGAATCTACATCGTCGGGTTCATGGGCAGCGGCAAGAGCACCGTCGGCCGCTCGCTCGCCAGGTGCCTTGGCTGGCGCTTCGCCGACCTCGACGAAGACATCGAAGCCCGCGAGCAAATGCCCATCTCCCAGATCTTCGACCAGCGCGGCGAAGCGCAGTTTCGCCACGCCGAACATGAGGCCCTCAAGCGCCGTATCGCCGGCGTGGCCCGCGGCGTCCCCTGGGTCGTCGCCGTCGGCGGCGGCTGCTTCTCCCAGCCCGCCAACTTCGACCTCATGTTCAATCACGGCATCTCCATTTGGCTCGACGCCCCCCTCGAAATCATCCGCGCCCGCGTCGCCCAGTCCACCCACCGCCCGCTTGCTCGCGATCCGGAGAAGTTCGCTCAACTCTACGAGGAACGCCGCGCTGCCTACCGGAAAGCGGACTACCGCATCGAAGTCGGCCCCGCCGGTTCCCAGGGTGCCGTTGAATCCATCCTGAAGCTGCCCCTCTTCTGAGGTTCGCCGCCATGCCACCTGAAAAGACGCTACGCCGCCACGCGCTCTCCATCTTCCGCGCCGCCCTGCGTGCGGCCAATCCCGAACAGGCCGTCGAGCTGGCGCTCGCCTGCCTCCCCCTCGCCCGCTATCGCCGCATCTTCGTCGTCGGTGCGGGTAAGGCCTCCGCCGCCATGGCCCGCGCCACCGAGCGCGTTCTCGGATCCCGCATTACCGCCGGTTCCGTCAATACCAAGGATGGCCACCTCGCCACGCTGCGTCGTATCGAGCTCAACGAATCCAGCCATCCCGTCCCCGACCAGCGCGGCGTCGACGGAGCCCGCCGCATCGCCGCCCTCGCCTCTTCTGCCGCCCAGGACGACCTCGTCATCTGTCTCATCTCCGGCGGCGCCTCTGCCCTGCTGCCTCTTCCCGCCGCGCCCGTCACCCTCTCCCAGAAACAGCAGACCACCCGCCTGCTCCTCGCCTGCGGCGCCACCATTCACGAACTCAACGCCGTCCGCAAGCACCTCTCCGCCATCAAGGGCGGGCAACTGGCCCGCCTGGCCGCCCCGGCGACCGTCCTGTCGCTCCTCCTCTCCGACGTCGTCGGCGATCCCCTCGATGTCATCGGATCCGGCCCCACCGCCCCCGACCCCAGCACATTCCAGACCGCCTGGGACGTGATCCGCAAGTACGCGCTGGAGTCCAAACTTCCGCCCGCCGTGCGCGCCCGCCTTGAATCCGGACTTGCCCGCGCCATCCCCGACACTCCCAAGCATGGCGACCCCTGTTTCCTTCGTGCTGCCAATCGCATCGTCGGCAGCAACCGTATCGCCGTCGACGCCTGCGTGACGCGCGCCAGGGCGCTTGGCTACCGTCCCATGGTCCTCTCCACCACCATCGAGGGCGAAACCCGTGACGTCGCCGCCATGCACGCCGCCATCGCCCGCGAGGTCGTCGCCTCCCGCCGCCCTGCCCGGCCGCCTCTCTGCCTTATCTCTGGCGGTGAGACCACGGTCACCCTCAAGGGGGATGGACTCGGCGGCCGCAACCAGGAGTTCGTCCTGGCCGCCGCCCTGGCCCTCGAAGGCGTTTCAGGTGTCCTCGCCTTCAGTGCCGGAACCGACGGCACCGACGGCCCCACCCCCGCCGCCGGAGCCATGGCTGATGGCGCCACCGTCGCCCGCGCCGCCGCTCTCGGCCTGCCCGCCGCCGCATTCCTCGCCCGCAACGACTCCTATCGCTTCTTCGACCCGCTCGGCGACCTCGTTACCACCGGCCCCACCGGCACCAACGTCATGGATATTCGCCTCCTCCTGATTCGCTGACTCGCCCCCGAAACAGCAAACGGCGGCAAGCCCGCAGGCTGCCGCCGTCTCTCATGGTCCCTATGGTGGAGGTACGATTCCGTCCCTTGCTGATGCGGGTCCGGAGGCACTTATGAAGAATCTGGCTCCTGGCTCCTGGCTCCTGACTCCTGGCTCCTCTTCTACTGGTTGTCCGCTCGCGGAGGCGCCGCCGGCAGCGCCGGTTTCGGCGGCGCAGGTACAGCCGCCGGAGCGGTTTCCGCCGCGCCCATCTTCCTCAACGTCACCTCGCCGCGCGAGGTCGAAAGCCTGATCTCCGGCCCCGGCCCCAGCGTGCCCGTGAGCTTTCCGCCGTTCTCCTCGGTGGTCAGCTTCAGCTTCTGGTCGAAGTCGTTGTTCACTCCGCCGCGCCCCGTCGTCGCACTCACCGTGAACTTCGCCTGCTGCGGCAGCGCCACCTCGATGTCCCCGGCTCTCACCTTGACGTCCATCTTGGTCACCGCCTTCGACTGCCTCAACTCCACGTCGCCCCGGTCCACGTCCAACTCCACTGACTCGGTGATGTCCGTCAGCCGGATGTCCTTCGACTTCGCCTTCACCACCAACGGTCCCACCAGGTTCGTGCCGGTCAATGTCGACAGGCTCAGTTGCAGCTCTCCGGGGATCCTCTCCATGCGGAACTCCGTCACCGCGCTCTCGAATCGCACCGCCTTGGCCAGCTTGCGTAGCGATGTCTCGCCTGAATAGGAGCCGTTCACCGTTACCTGTCCGCCGATGTTCTCCAGTTCGATGTCACGGCCGCGCCCCTTCAGTTCCACGTCGCCCTTCACGTCCACAGCGCGCAGGATGTCGCTCTTGCGCGTGTCGATCCGTACCCGGCCGCCGATGTTCTGCAGGCGCACGCCCGCGTTGTCGCTGTTCACCGTCACGTCGCCCGCCACTTCCGTCACTTCCACGTCTCCGTACCGCCCGCGCGTTTCCACCGACGCGCCCTTCGGTACCGTCACCTCCAGGTCCGTCGACACCCTCGGGCCGTCCGCCCGGTCCTGGTTCGAGTTCACCGTCACCACGTCGCCGGCGGCGTGGAAATCCACCTTCGTCCTCTCGTTCGCCCGGTCCGCCTCGCTCCGCGCCATCGCACGGATCGTCTTCCGGCCCGACACCTTCACCTCCTCGATGTCGGCGCCCACCACTCGCGTGTTGCCGCGGGCATTGTCAATCACCACGCGCACCGTCTTCGGCGCCTTCGCGTTGATCGCATCAATCCCGTAATCGTACGTTTCGCCGAATACTTCAACTCCGCCCACCCGGAACCGGCCCAACCCGTCGTGGGTCAGCCGCTGCACGCCCCACACCGATGAGCCCACGATGGAGAGGATGACGATCAGCGCCCATTCGCCGCCCGAGACGCCCGCGCCCGGCAATGGCCCGCCCCGGAAGTGGATCACCAGGATCTCCAGCAGCCGCAACGCGCCCCAGCCGATCAGCAGGAACGGCCAGTACGTCATGAACATCTCGAACAACTGCAGCTCCGGCTTGATGTTCTTCAAGAGGAAGATCACGCCGATCAGGATCAGAATCAGCGGTCCAACCAGTGGACCTCGCTTCATGGCTTGTTCCTCCCTCCCCTCATGCGTGCGGTCTCGTCCCTGCCCCGCCTTCGGGAGTCGCCGGCTGCCCGGGGCGCATCACCATGCGCTCCAGCAGCTTCATCACACCCAGCAGAATCAGCAATACCGGCCAGGTCTTGACGAAACTCACTTCCTGGAACCGGTGCAGCGCCATCAGCGCGCCCAAAGCCATCAGTAGCAGCGGCCCTCGAATGGCGCGGATCAACACGTATGCGTTGTTCATTGCGCGCCTCCCTCCTCCGGCGGCCCGGCCTTCTCTCCCCCGGAGCCGTTTCTCATCCGCGCGTACAGCATCCAGCAGCCCGCCGCAATCAACAGCACCGGCCAGTATCGCAACACGGCCCTGAGCCGCAGAAGGTCCAGGTTGTTCAACAGAAACAGCACGCCCGCGCCGATCAGTACCACCGGCGCCAGCGGGAAGCCGCGCCCCGGTCCCTGAATCTGCACCAGCGACGAGAATTCATCCACCGGCTCGCCCAGCATCCGCTTTCGCGCCGTGTGATACGCCTCGAACGCCATGTAGAACCAGAACACCGCGATCAGCATCCCGAACAGCGGCTCCAGCCCGCCCGTCGAGTCGCTCGACGTGATGCTGATCATCAACCCCAGCAGCAGAACGTGCACCAGCCCCTTGGCGTACTGCCCGTTGTAAATCGCCCCTACTCCGGGGATCATGCCCAGCAGAAACGCCAGCCCCGGGCTCACGCCCGGATTCGCCACCGTCGGCGCCGTGTAGGGCGGCGCCGCCGGCGCATGCCCCTCTGGCGAAGGCTGTTGAGGCAGATGCTCCTCACAGTACACCGTGCCCTGCGACATCTTCACCGTCTCTTCCGTCAGCGGCTTGCCGCACGCCCGGCAGTATGCCGTCACCGGTTTCGGGCTCTCGTTCGCCGTCATTGTCCTGCCCTCCCATCGCTGCCTTTCTGATTCCTTCCCTCCCGCGGCTCGGCCACGATCGGTCCCTCCATCGCCGCCTCGCCGCCCTTCTGCTGCCCCGGAGCCTGCGCCTCCACTTTCGCCTTGCCGTCCTGCGGCTCTTCCGCTTCGTTCCAGTCCCTCAGCGTCTGCTGGATCTCAAATACCAGCCGCATGCTCTCGTAGTACTTCTTTGCCCGCTCCCAGCTCCTGTACGCCTTGTCCTCCAGTGTCGACCACACCTTCGCCGGCTCCAGGTCCGCGGCCCTCAGCGGCCTCACTGGGATGCCCGCGAACCGCGCGATCATCGAAAAGCTCAATACCGTCATCGCCATTCCCATGGCGAACTTCGGCTGCAACACCGGCTCCAGCAGATTCCCGAGCCAGCTCCTGGCCCCGCCCGCCTTCTTCACCGGCGCGGCCTTCCCGCTGCGCGCCTCAAATAGAATCGTGTTCACCAGCGCCGGGGGCGGCTCCACCTCCGCCGCCGTCTCCATGAATGCCACCGCCGCACGGCAGTCCGCCACCAACTCCCGGCACGCATCGCAGTCCCTCAGGTGCAACTCCACGGTCGCCTTCTCGCCGCCCGACAGCGTCCCGTCCACGTAGTCGCAAAGCAGGGTCTCCAGATCCACGCACTTCATGCGAGTACCCTCTGCTTTCTCAGGATGCGCGCCAGCTCGGCCCGCCCCCGGTTCAGCCGCGACTTCACCGTTCCCTCCGGCGCGCCCAGCACCTGCGCGATCTCCCGGTATTCCAACTCTTCCAGGTCCCGCAGGACCACAGTCTCCCGCAACTCCGGAGAAAGCCGCGCCAGCGCGCCTTGCAGCGCCTCGCTCGCCTCCCTCCCGGCCAGAATCGCGTCCGTCCGCGCCTCAATCGCCGTCCGCTCCTCCAACATCGGCAACTGCTCTTCGATTGAGTCCGTCACCCGCTCCATCTTCGTTCGCCGGTAGTGGTCGATCAGCAGGTTCCGCGTCAGCCGCGCCAGCCATACACCGAACGACCCCTCCCCCGCCCGGAAGCTCTTCACCGACTTGAACACCCGCAGGAAAACATCCTGCGTCAGATCCTGCGCTTCGCTCTCTCTTCCCGTGAACCGGTAGCAGATCGAATACACTCGCCGCGTGTGCGCCTTGACCAGGTCCTCCCAGGCGCCTTCGTCGCCCTGAAGGCAGCGCTCTACCAGTTGCGCGTCGCTCTCAATTTCACTCACTGCAGGGCCGCCCCATGTCGCTCCTCGGCCGGTATTCCACGCTGCGTTCAGCGCCGAAGCGCCGCCGCCTGCCGGAATCATCGCCTGTGGAATCGCAGCCATGGCCGCCTGCCTCTCCTTCTGGAAGACACCCTGCATCCTTGCTGCCCGCCGGGACCCCTGGTACGTCCGTCCCGGACGGCCTCATCATCATCGCCTTCCACTTTGAGAAACGAGCATTTATCATAGGAAGTTCGCTCAATCTGCAGGTGCCGGCTCTCGGACCTCCCATTCTATTGCAAATTGTGCCAGTCTGATTCTTGGCTGGCCGCGGTTGTGACCCATCCGCGGAGAAGAGAAGGCGATATCAGTTCTGTCAACGCTACCTCACGCCGCCTCAAACTCGGCGCCTGGATCATGCTTGCCGTCGTCACCGTCGGCGTCTTCCTCATTGTTCGCCGCTTGTCCACCACCGGCTTCGATACCTCCGCCTTCTTTCGCTCCATCTCCGCCGCCGATTGGCGCTGGCTCTTCGCCGCCTGGGTCCTCTCTCTTCTCAGCTACTACGGCCGGGCCCTCCGCTGGATGGTCATGCTCCGCCCCCTCGCCCCCGCCTCCCGCACGCATGACGTCTTCTCCGCCACCGTCATCGGCTTCTCCGCCGTCCTCCTGTTCGGCCGCCCGGGCGAATTCATTCGTCCTTTCCTCATCGCCCGCCACGCCGGAGTCTCCTTCCTCTCCCAACTGGCTGCCTGGCTCCTCGAGCGCATCTACGATACCCTCACCCTCCTCGTCCTGTTCGGCTATGCCCTCGCTCTCGTTCCCTCCACGAAAGGCGTCGGTCCCGTCCTTCGCTGGATTCTCGAAAAAGGCGGCTGGTTCACCGGCGTCTCCTGCTCCGTCTGCCTGGCCGCCCTCGTCGCCCTTCACCTCTACGCCGACTCACTCGAACAACGCCTCCTCGGCGCCCTCGGATTCCTCGAACAACACCACCACGAAAAGGCCGCCCGCATCGTCCGCGCCGCCATGGACGGCTTCCGCTCCACTCGCAATGCCCGCTCCGTCTTCCTCCTCTTCGCCTACTCCGCTCTGGAGTGGACCATCATCAGCTTGATCTTCTACGCCATCTTCCAGGCTTTCCCCCAAACCGCCCTCCTCCCCTGGTCCTCCGTCTTCGTCTACCTCGGCTTTGTCGCCTTCGGCAGCATCCTTCAAATCCCCGCTATCGGCGGTGGAGTCCAAATCATCTCCACCCTCGTCCTCACCGAGTTCTTCCACCTGCGCCTCGAGGCCGCCGTCGGCATCGCTCTTGTTTCTTGGGTTTTTACTTTAGTAGGAATATTGCCGGTCGGAGTCATCTACGCCCTCCACCAAGGCTTAACATGGCGTAATATCAAAGACATGGAGAGAGAAGCCGAACTATGAACTGCCCCTTCTGTGGCTTCCGCGAGGACCGCGTCATCGATAGCCGCGAAAGCAAGGAAGGCGATACCATCCGTCGCCGCCGCGAGTGTTTGCAGTGTCTTCGTCGATTTACTACATATGAAAAAATTGATGAAGTTCCCTACATGGTCGTCAAAAAGGACGGCCGCAGGGAAAAGTTCGATCGCCAGAAAGTCCTCTCCGGTCTCCTCAAAGCCTGCGAGAAACGCCCCGTCAGCATGACAAAACTTGCCGAACTCGTCGACGAGGTCGAAGCCATGCTCTCCGAGAAGGCCGAACGAGAAATAACTACTACAGAAGTAGGTGAAATGCTCATGCGTCGCCTCATGACCCTCGACAAAATCGCCTATGTGCGCTTCGCGTCAGTCTATCGGGACTTCCAGGACGTTGAGGCTTTCCTCAGTGAATTGAAAGACTTAATGCTCTTCAAACGTGGCTGATCAGCCACATGCCGTACCCCGCCTGCTGTCCCCGTCCCCCTTTCCTGTAACGATTCGCCTGCCAGAGCATCTAAACAATAGAGGCTTAACAAGGCAGGCCAACTCGTGTTATCCTGTTTCGGAGCGACTAGCCATCCATCGCCTTGCAGTCTATCCGATGTCGTTTGTGGGCCGTCAGACCCTGTGCGGGTATGCCATGCTGTTCCGCCGGTCGGTTCTGTGAGTGTCTTGTTTGTGTGCAAGGAGCCCGAACCGGCGTCCGCAGTCATCGTGCTGAATTCTTAAGACCCAATGAAGATTCTTCGGCTCATCTTCGCCCGATGCACCGAAGAGGCTCAAAAGGCGCCGCCTACCTTTGGCCCTGAGAGGTTTTCCACAAGTGGACCATTTTGAAGATCAATTCCTTGCTGAGTCGCCTGACCCGCTTGGCCTGCCCTTCGACGAGGAAACTCAATTCTTCCATCCCGAAGATGTGCAGGAAGAGGAGTTCCAGGTAACTCAGCATGTTGAGGAGTCCATCTACACGGACGACCCCGTCCGCGTCTACCTCCGCGAAATGGGCGCCGTGCCCCTGCTCACCCGCGAAGGCGAAGTGACCCTGGCCCGCAAGATGGAGCGCGGCAAGCTCCGCATGCAGAAGGCCATCAGCCGCTCGGCCCTCGTGCAGATCCAGGTGCTCGATATCGCCGATCAGGTCCGCCGCGAAGTTCTCGACCTCGACGATGTCGTCGACCTCGGTGACGTGGAAGTGGGCACCGCCGCTTTCGATAAGCGCTGCCGCGACCTCCGCGACCAGCTCGCCAACCTCCCTCTCCTCCATAAGAAGCAGGAGCAGCTCCGCGAGAAACTCGAAACCGTCGCCCTTTCCAACAAGAAAGCCCGCCGCAAGGCGCAGATGAAGTTCTACCGCGCCTGCGTCGAAACCGCCGTCGCCATCCGCCGCCTGCCCTGGTACTTGCCCAAGTGGCGCCACTTCTCGCTCGCCATCGAAAAGGCCGTCGAGGAGATGACCCACTTCGAAGCCGAAGTCCGCCGGCTCGAACTCCGCAAGTCCGAAAACCAGTCGCGCATCCGCGAGCTCAAGCGGGAGATCAGGAAACGCGAGGTCCAGGCCAGCGCCTCGCTGGCCGACCTGCGCCACTCCCTCACCGTCATCCGCCACGGCGAACATGAAGCCGAACGCGCCAAGAAGGACCTCGTCGAGGCCAACCTCCGCCTCGTGGTCTCCGTCGCCAAGAAATACGTCAACCGCGGACTGCACCTCCTCGACCTCATTCAGGAGGGCAACATCGGCCTCATGCGCGCCGCCGACAAGTTTGAATACCGCCGCGGCTACAAGTTCTCCACCTACGCCACCTGGTGGATCCGCCAGGCCATCACCCGCGCCATCGCCGACCAGTCGCGCACCATCCGCATCCCGGTCCACATGAACGAGTCCATGAATAAGTTCCTTCGCGCCACCCGCGAGCTGGAAAAGGAACTCGGCCGCGCTCCCACCAACGAGGAGATCAGCCGCCGCATGGACATCCCCGTGGAAAAGGTCCAGAAACTGAAGACCATCTCCCGCGACCCCGTCTCGCTCGAAACCCCCGTCGGCCGCGACGGCGAGTCCGCCCTCGGTGACCTCATCGAGGACCGCTGGGTCGGCTCCCCCGTCGATGCCGTCATCGACTCCAACGTCCGCGACGAAACCGCCAACATCCTCAAAACCCTCTCCCCCAAGGAGGAAAAGGTGATCCGCCTCCGCTTCGGCATCGGCTGTGAGCGCGAGCACACCCTCGAGGAAATCGGCCAGCAGTTCGACGTCACCCGCGAGCGCATCCGTCAGATCGAAGCCAAGGCCCTCCGCCAGCTCCGCTCCCCGGAACGCGCCCGCCACCTGCGCGCCCTCCTGGCCGCGCGCTGATCTCTCATCGCCCGCCCACCCTATTTCCAGCCGGCGGCGATCGGATCCGGGGCCTCTCAACAGGCCCCGGTTCCCTCTCCACTATTCCAAAGGAACGCCGTCTGGGAGAATATCTGGCTCCCGTCGCCACTACCTACTCAAGGAACCGCTCCCGGCGGTGTGCCGCCAGATATGCAGGCCGCCCAGTTCATCACCCCGAGGAAAAACGGTGTCCCCTCCGCCGCCGCTCTCGTCACGGCCTCGCTTCTCCTCTTCCTGCTCATCGCCATGCCCAAGGGCGGCGTGAAAATCGAGCGCATCCCCATCACCTTCAGCTACCTCGCTCTGGGCCTCTCCGCCGCTCCTTGCCTAGCCGCCAGTGTGCTCGGCGGCCGCTGGGGTCGTGGTCGCGTTCTCTGCGCCGTACTGGCGCTCCCCTTGCCCCTGATCGTCGTCCTGCGCCTCGCCGCCAACGGCTACTACGACCAGGGCTTCGCCCTGGCCCTCGTCACCAACGCCCTGGTCCTGCCTGCCGTGTTCATCGTCTGTTTCAAGTCGCTCGGTCCGGCCATGGCCGATCCGCGCCTGCTCCGCTTCCTCTCCACCTGCGCCCTCCTGGTCGCCTGCTTCGGCCTGCTGGAATTCGCCGCCCGCAACTTCTTCGGCTGGAATCTCGAAGTCCCCTACATCACCGTCAACGCCGAGGACGCCGGCCGCATCGCCTTCAAGCACAACATGCGCGCCAGCCTCGTCAAGCTGGTCTCCACCTACAACAACGGCAACATCTTCGGCGTCTGCATGCTCCTGGTCGGTCCCGTCGCCTTCGCCGTCCGCCCGGGGCGCCTCTGGCGGCTCGTCTACTGCCTGGCGCTCTTTCTCACCCTCTCCCGCACCGTTTGGGCCGGCATGCTGGTGTGGCTCGTCCTGTGGGACCCCATCTACCGCCGCCGCCCCCTCTCCATGCTGATTCGCTCGCCGCACCACCTCCTGGCCGCCCTCGCCCTCGGCGCCGCCGGCATCGGCGTCCTCAGCGCCGGAGTGGATTTCATCTTCGACACCTCTCTCGGCGGGCGGCTCTACACCATGCCGGACGCCCGCTGGACTCTCCTCGGTCCCGACGCCCCCTTTGCCGGCATCGGCGAGATGACCTACACCAGCTTCCTCCAGAGCTTCGGCCTCGCCGGGTTGCTGGCGTTTGCCATCTGGCTCGCCTCCCCCGTCATCGCCTGCCTCTCGGTCGACGGATTCTCCACGCTCGGCCCCGTCCGTCGCGCCGCCCTGGTATCCCTGCTGGTCTACATGGTCGTCTGCGCCGTCGACGGCGCATTCCTGCTCATCCCCGTCGCCGCCCTCTACTGGCTGATGGCGTCTTACCTGCTCAATCCCGCCTGTCGTGAGCCGGATGCCGCCTATCGCCCCGCCCGGAACAGCGTCCACGGCCGCGAGGGCAGGTCCCGCAACAGCGGCTTCTGCCAGGCGTAGCGCGGGTTCTTCTTCAGGTGCGCCGCCGCATCGAATCCCAACCCGCAGGCATGACCCATCGACGCCTCCAGTTCCATCCGCCGCACCATCGCCGCGTCGGCAATCTTGGACTGCACCGTCCCAGCCGGACCAAACTCCTCCTGCCACGGCTTCAGCCCGCGTGGCGACAGGTCCACGTGCCCGCACAACGTTCGCTCGCTCGGCGCCTCCGCCTTCTTCGCGTACGAGTCGTAGTGATCCGCCAGAAATCCCTTTCCCGACTCCACGTCGATCCGCCCCTTGTGCTTCGCCATCAGTTCCTCCCAGCGCGCCCGCCGCGCGTTGGCGCTCACTCCTCGGTCCGAAACCGGGAAATCCGTCTCTTCCGCCGCCAGCTTCGGATTCACCGGGAAGTTCGCGCCCGTGAAGTATCCCTCCTTCTTGCGCTCCAGCGTCACGTGCTTCAGCCCCAGTTCCAGCCGCGCGATCTCGTTCCTATTCAAATCCGCCACCAACCACGCGTTGGCGTAACCGCCGTTGTTGCCCTCCCTCATGATGCGGTCGAAGTCGTCGATGCTGGCCGCATACTGCATCGCCTTCCGCGCCCTCACAAACTCCGGTATCCCCTGCGGGTCAAATCCGTGAAACTGCGTGATCGTCGTCTCGGTGATCACCATCCCCGCCGAGTTCATCCCAAAATCGTCGGCGCTGTGGATCAGCCCCGGAAACCCGTCCATCAGCATCCGGTGCCCCTTCGCCGGGCGGATGTCGAAAATCACGTTCCAGCGCGCCCCTTCCAGGTAGCCCGACCAGTTGTTGTGACCCATCACCACCTGCCCCGTCTTCGTGTAACTCCCCGTCGCCACGAACGCGCTGCACCGGTCCGGTGCCGGCGACGTCTTCCGCTTGTCCAGCCACGCCGTGTAGTAGTTCAATTCGATGTTGGCGTTCAACACCACCAGGTCCCAGACGTCCGCCTTGACCCCCCGCGCCGCCACACCGTCCGCCATGCCCTGCAACTCCTGGCGGTACTCTGCCTCGATCCTCGGCCACAGCATCTTCTCTGCCGCCACCCGGAAAAACGCCCAGTTCCGCACCCTGTCGTGCGTCAGCGAAAGTCGCGTCACCGCCAGCGCGTCCTCGATCTCCTTCGCCAGCAGAAAGCCGTGCTGGTAGCCCACCTGCTCCGGCGTGCCCTGCAATCGCACCGGAATCCAGCCGTTCTTCTCCTCGCCCCGGTACGAACCGGCCAACTTCGGATCCGCTTTCTGATCGCGTGAAAGCAACGTCGCCGCCAGGGTCGTCAATAGCAGCGTGGAGAGAAGTGCGCGCGGGTGCATGAGTTTCCCAGATTATAGCGGGATCCGGCGCGTCCGAGCCGCGAGCCGGAGTAATCGGGTGGAGCGCCTGTCCCTTGGCGCGCGCTATTCGTACCGCAGCGCCTCCACCGGGTTCACGCGCATCGCGTGCCGCGCCGGCATGTAGCCCGCCAGCAGCGCCGCTCCCGCCAGCGCCGCCAGCGCCGCCAGCACCACCGTCACGTCGTATGCCTTCACGCCGAACAACTGGCTCTCGGCCAGTTTCGCCAGCCCCAGCGCCGCCGGCGTCCCCACCCCCGCCCCGATCGCCAGTATCAGCAGCACCTCCCTCAGTACCAGTTTTCCGATGCCCCCCGCGTCCGCGCCCATGGCCATCCGGATGCCGATCTCGCGCGTCCGCCGCGACACGCCGAACGCCATCACGCCATACAGCCCCATCATCGCCAGCGCCGTCGCCAGAATCGCAAAAGCCGAAGCCATCTGCAGCACCAGCCTGTCGGAACGGATGTTCCGCGCCACCTGCTCCTCCAGTGTCCTCAGGTTCTCGAGCGGCAGGTCGGGATCGATCCCCGCCATCACCCTGCGAATCTGCGCCGTGATCTGCTCGGGCTTCAGAGCCGCGCGCACGTAGAAACTCATCACCCCGGCCTTCGGCACTTGCCGGTAGGGCAGGTAATAGAGTCGCGGGGTCTGCTGTCGTACGCCGGAGTACTTCGAGTCCTTCACCACTCCGACGATCTCGATCTCCGGCGAGCTCTCAGTTACAGGCACGCGGAGGTGGCGGCCGATGGGGCTCTTCCCCGCGAAAAAGTGTCGCACGAAAGTCTCATTGACCAGCGCCACCTTCGGACTCGCGGCTGTGTCGCTCTCCCTGAACTCTCTCCCGCTGATCAAAGGAACGCCCATCTCCCTGAGGAACCCGGCTCCCACCGCGTTGAACATCGATTGCCTGTCCGCTTTCGGATCGGTCGAGAATCCCTCCACGCGCAAACTGTTGCCCCAGTTGCTTCCGGAGATGAGTGGCACCATCGCCGTCGTCACGCCCGTCACCCCGGGAATCGCCGCCAGTTCCCTCTCTGCGCGCTCAAATAGCGCGACCGACCGCACCACCTTGTAACCGTTCAACTCCGGGGACAGGTGGAACGTCAGCAGGTTCTCCGTCCTGATCCCCAGGTCCACCCGCAACAGGTTCACCAGGCTCTTGAGGAACAGCCCCATCGGGATGAGCAGCAGCAGCGATATCGCCACCTGCGCCGTGACCAGCGCCCGCCTCGCCCGCACGCCCGAGCGGCTGGACGAGGCGTTGCCCGAATCCTCCTTGAGCGTCGTCGACACGGACTCCCGCGCCCCCGCCCACGCCGGATACAGGCCGAACAGCAACCCCGTCGCCAGCGCCACGACGCTGGCGAAAGCCAACACCGTCCCGTCCAGACTGGCGCTCAACGTGTACGATTGCGACTCTCCATTCTGCATGCCCGCCATCAGCAGATCCAGAGCCCAGCTTCCCAGTAGGACTCCCGCCAGGCCGCCGCCGCAGGCAAGCAGCATCGCCTCCGTCAGCAGTTGCCGCACAATCCGGCCGCGGCTGGCGCCCATCGCCACCCGGATGGAAAGCTCCCTGCCGCGCTGCGCGCCCCGCGCCAGCAGCAGGTTGGCCGCGTTCGCCGCGGCAATCAGCAGAACCAGCGCCGTGCAGATCATCAGTACCGTGAGCGGCGTCTTCATCGACTCCCGCACGGCACTCTGGCCCGCGGCCGCCTCGCGTAGCGTCAGCTTCGAGGCCCGGAACCGCCTCTCGAAGTCCCCCGGCCGGTCCCGCACCGCTTTCAACTCTTCATCCTTCAGGCCGCCGTACAGGCTGTTCAGCGAATCCTCGGCCTGTTGCATGGTCGCGCCGTCTTTCAGCCGGCCGAAGACGTAGATCCAATAGTCGTCGTACTGGTTCCTTCCGTCCCAACCTGGCGTCATCGCCGGCTTGAATACCATCGGCACGAAGAGGTCCGGCTCGTCGCCGAACGTCATCCCGGTGAAGGAGCGCGGCGCCACCCCCACCACCGTGAACATCTGCCCGTTCACCCGCATCGGTTGGTTCAACACGTCGGCGCGTCCGCCCAGACGGTCGTTCCAATACCCGTAGCTCAGCACCACCACCGGTTGCCCTGAGCCTGCGTCGTCGGCCGGCGCCAGCATCCTCCCCAGCAGCGGATGCACCCCCAGCAGCGGGAAGTAGCCCCCCGATACCACCAGAACACCGCCGTTCAGCGTCTTGCCCTGAAACGCGATGTTGGCGCCCAGCAGCCGGTACCCGGCGATTCCCGCCAGCGCCCGCGGCTCCTTCTCCAGCGCCCGGAACACCGGATAGCTGAAGATCGCGTCCATCCCCCCCGCGTTGTTTGTCGCGCTCCGCCCGCTCTTCAGATCCCCCGGTGAGTGTAACGCCACCAGTTGTTCCGGCCTTTGCACCGGCAGCGAACGCAACACAATCTGGTGCAGCAGCGACAAGATCGCCGTGTTGGCCCCAATCCCGAGGCCCAGCGACAGAACCACCACCAGGCTCAGCACCGGCGTACGCGCCAGCGCGCGCAGAGAGTAGCGTAGTCCGGTCATCATATCGCTCAGCCTCGCAAGCCCTTTGCCAGAAGCTATGTCCTTGAAACGTCGGCCTTTGCCTGCCCAATTCGATTCGCTACTGTCCGGATTCAAGCTTCCCGCGTCCCAAAACCGGACAGCCGCCTCTCCACTTGAGCCTTGAACTCTCCCTCGCCCAGATAGGCCAGGTTGATCTCCACGTTCGCCCGCGCACCCTTTTGTGCTGCTTCCGCCAGCGCCCTCGCCGTGGTCACGTCGGAGGCGAACTTGGGCGGCGCGCCGGCCGCCAGTCCGGCCAGCCTTCCGGCCAGCGCCTGCGACCGCTCCAGCACCTCCAGCGGTACCAGCGTTGCCCCCCGCATCGCCGTTTCGACGAACGGCGCCCGCTCCTCCTTCGGCCTCTTGTACGCCGCCACCACGGCGCTGTAGGCATCCGCGTCCCTCTGGATCGCCTCCGTCAGAAACGCCCGGTCGTCCTCGTAACTCGCCGCGTCGAGCTTCGAAAGCCGCCCCACCATCGCCCCCAGCGCCGCCGCCATCGCTCCCGCCGCCGCCGCCGCGCTTCCTCCCCCGGGCGTCGCCGCCGGCGCCGCCAGCGCGTCCAGAAACTCCGCCATGCCGCTGCGCCGCGCCATCTCCTCCGCCACCCGGTTCTCCAGCACCATGGAAGGCTGAAAGTTCTCGCACCGCAGGTAAAACTCCGCCGTCATCTCCAGTGCCTTCTTGGGAATCAGCCCCACGATCTCGCTGCCCACCACCGCCACCCCGTGACGCCCCGCCTCCGCCCGCACGCATTCAAATACCCGGTGCACCGGCGTCTGTTCGAAGTCCGTCAGGTTCATCGATACCTGCGCCAGGTTGCGCGACGCCAGCCTCACCCCCATCGCCTTCACGTACCGGAAGCCGCCGCTTGAATGGCGGATGCTCTTGGCGATCCGCTTCGCAATCTCGATGTCCGCCGTTCCCAGGTTGATGTTGTAGGCGATCAGGAACTTGCGCGCGCCCACCACCGTCGCCCCCGCGGTCGGATGCAACTCCGCCTCGCCGTAGTCCGGTGCGCGCTCCGGATTCGTGCGCACCTCCTCGCGCAGCCCCTCGAACTGCCCCCGGCGGATGTTCTCCAGGTTCGCCCGCTCCGGCCGCTTGGCGGCGGCTTCGTAAAGATAAGTGGGAACCTTCAGCTTCCTCCACATCTCCATCGCCGCCCGCTCCGCCAGCTTGACGCACTCCGCCAGCGTCACCCCCTCCAGCGGAATGAAAGGCATCACGTCCACCGCGCCGATGCGCGGGTGCACTCCCGTGTGCCTTGTCAGGTCGATCAGTTCCACCGCCTTGGCCGCCCCCGCCAGCGCCGCCTCCACCACCGTCTCCGGCGGCGCCACGAACGTAATCACGCTGCGGTTGTGGTCGGCATCCAGTTCCAGGTCCAGCACCAGCGCCCCCGGCATGCCCGCGATGGCCGCGGCCACCGCCTCCACCTTGGCGCGATCGCGCCCCTCCGAAAAGTTCGGGACACATTCGACCAGCTTTCCTGTCATGTGAGTGAAACGTCCTTATCGCGGTAAATCATCTCGCCCCGCTTGAATGTGGCTGCCACATGGTTCACGCCGAAGTAATACGGCGCCTCCCGGTAGTCCGAGGCGTCCAGCAGCAGAAAGTCCGCCTGCTTGCCCGCCTCCAGCGTTCCCACCTGCGCCTGCACGCCCAGGGCGTGCGCGCCGTTGACCGTCGCCGCCGTAATGGCCTCCGCCGGCGTCATCTTCATCTGTGCGCAGGCCAGAGAAAGCACCATCTGCATCGAGCACGTCGGACTGCTCCCCGGGTTGTAGTCCGACGCCAGCGCTACCGCCGCCCCGCCGTCGATCAGCGCCCGCGCCGGCGCGTAGCGGCCCAGTCCGAGATGGAATGACGAACCCGGCAGCAGCGTCGCAATCGTGGGAGCGCCGCTCAACGCATGGACCTCGGCCGCCCCGGCCGCCTCCAGGTGATCCACGCTCGCTGCCCCCATCCCCACGGCCAGTTGCACCGCCCCCAGGTTCGCAAACTGCGAGGCGTGCACCCGCAATCCCAACCCTGATTCCCGCGCCGCTGCAAGGTAGATCTGCGCCTGATGCAACGCGAACGCCCCGCTGTCGCAGTACACATCCGCATAGCGCGCCAGGCGCTTGGACGCCACCAGCGGCAGCAGATGCCCCGCCAGCCAGTAAATGTAGTTGTCAGCCTTTCCTTCGTACTCCGGAGGAACGGCGTGGGCGCCCAGAAAAGTCGATGTCAATTCCAGCGGCTCCCCGTCCAGAGCCCGGAGTATGCGCAGCATCTTCAGCTCCGACCCCTCGTCCAGGCCATAGCCGGACTTCGCCTCTACCGTCGTCGTTCCGTGCCGCGCCATCTGCCGCAGCGCCGCCTGCCCCTGCGCTGTCAGCCGCCTCGACGTCGTGCCCCGCACCGCTCGCACCGTCGAGAGAATCCCGCCTCCCGCCGCCGCGATCTCCCCATAGCTGCGGCCTTCGATCCGCTGCTCGTAGTCGTTCAACCGCGGCTGGCCGAATAGCAGGTGCGTGTGGCTGTCTACAAAGCCCGGCATCACTATTCGCCCGGCCGCGTCCACCACCCTCGCTCTCCTCGCCAACCCAAGGTGCTCCACCCGGCTCGCCGGCCCGACGTTGGTGATCAGGCCGTCCTGAATCAGCATCGCTCCGTTCTCAATGATCCCCAGCGATCGCATCGCTGCCCCGCGGCGGGGGCCTGCCGGACCGCGCAGTGTCAGCAACTGCCGCGCTCCGCGCACCAACAGCAATCCTGTCATGATCTCGTCTGGATTAAGGGTAGCCTCAATCCCGCGCTCCTTGCGAACTCCTTCGCCTCAACGTAGCCGGCGTCCACATGCCGCGCCACGCCCATTCCAGAGTCGCACGTCATCACCCGTTCGGCGCGCCGCGCGCTCGCCTCCGTCCCATCCACCACCGTCACTTGGCCCGCATGTTGCGAGTAGCCGATGCCCACCCCGCCGCCGTTGTGGATCGATACCCAGCTCGCTCCCGCCGCCGTGTTCAGCATCGCGTTCAACAGCGGCCAGTCCGCCACCGCGTCGCTGCCGTCCGCCATCGCCTCGGTCTCTCGATACGGCGAGGCCACCGACCCGCAGTCCAGGTGGTCTCTCCCGATCACGATCGGCGCCTGCACTCTCCCCTCCGCCACCAGGCGGTTCAACCCCAGCGCGAATCGTGCCCGCTCTCCGTAGCCCAGCCAGCAGATCCGCGCCGGTAGCCCCTGGAACTGAACCTTCTCCCGCGCCAGCCGGATCCAGCGCTGCATGCTCTCGTTGTCCGGGAAAGTCTCAAGTGCCAGTTCGTCCGTCGCCGCGATGTCGGCCGCTTCGCCCGATAGCGCCACCCAGCGGAACGGCCCTTTACCCTCGCAAAACAGCGGCCGGATGTACTCCGGCACGAACCCCGGAATGTCGAACGCCTTTTCCACGCCCCGGTCCGCCGCCATTCTCCGGATGTTGTTGCCGTAGTCGAATGCCACCGCCCCGGCCCGCTTCATCTCCAGCATCGCCTCCACGTGTCTCGCGATGGACTCCATCGCCCGGTCGATGTAGCCTTTGGGGTCGCTCTTCCGCAGCGCCGCCGCCTCTTCCACCCTCAGTCCTGCCGGGATGTAGCCGTTCAGCGGATCGTGCGCGCTGGTCTGGTCCGTCACCATGTCCGGAGTCACCCCTCGCCGCACCAGCTCGGGCAGGACCTCGGCGCAGTTGCCCGCCAGGCCCACCGACAGCGCCCGCTTCTCCCGGCGCGCCTCTCCAATCATCCCCAGGGCCTCATCCAGCGAATCGGCCGCCCTGTCGCAGTAACCCGTCTCCAGCCGCTTGCGGATGCGCGCCGGGTCCGCCTCCACGCACAAAATCGCCGCGCCGTTCATCGTGCCGGCCAGCGGCTGCGCGCCGCCCATCCCGCCCATGCCCCCCGTCAGCACGAACCGCCCCGCCAGACTGCCGCCGAAATGCTTCCGCGCCGCCGCCGCGAACGTCTCATATGTCCCCTGCAGGATCCCCTGGCTGCCGATGTAGATCCAACTGCCCGCCGTCATCTGCCCGTACATCGTCAGCCCGGCCCGCTCCAGCTCGCGGAAGTGCTCCCAGTCCGACCACTTCCCCACCAGGTTTGAGTTCGCAATCAGTACCCGCGGCGCGTCCTCGTGCGTCCGGAATACCGCCACCGGCTTGCCCGACTGCACCAGCAGCGTCTCGTCGTTTTCAAGCTCCGTTAACTCCCGCACGATGGCGTGATACGACGCCCAGTCCCGCGCCGCTCGTCCCGTCCCGCCATACACCACCAGCTCCTGCGGCCGCTCGGCCACGTCCGGGTCCAGGTTGTTCATCAACATGCGCAGGGCGGCTTCCTGCCGCCAGCCTTTGCAACGAATTGCGGCGCCGCGTGGAGCTCGAACTACGGGGTTCATGCCTCCATATTAGCCCCGCGCCGCGCCGCACTCTACCGGAAGACCACGAGCCCGGAGAGCGCCACTTTCTCCCCCTTGCTCCCCGCGGGCCGCCCGCCTGTGACCACCAGTTTCAGCACGTGTTTGCCCGGCGTCAGCTTGAACTCGTGCGCCACGCTCTCGCCGCCCTTGGCCTTGTCCTCGTCCGGGTACACATCCACCTCTCTCAGCCTCGCACCGTCCAGCCAGACTTCCGCCATGCCGCCATCGGGCAGGTACGGGCCCACCGCGATGAAGCCCGTTCCGTCAAACGAGATCTCCGCCGCCGCGCCCTTCGCGCTGCTCGCTCGTGTATTCTGCGCCGCGTCCGGCGTCCACGCCCCTGTCCACTGCCAGCGCTCGCTCGACACCGCCACGCGCTCCACCGGCGAGCCGTAGTCGTCCCACACCTCCAGCGCCGCCGCCTCCGCACTCTGCATGGGAACCACAATCCGGTCCGCCTCCACGCGCCCGCCCGCCTTCTTCACGGTCTTGAGCGCCCGGTCATAGGTCGAATCCACGATCGTGTTGAATGTGAAATCCGTGTAGCTGAACTTGCGGTCCGCCAGCGCCGGGATGCCGCTCTTCCAGCGATCCGGGATCTTCTCCCACCCCAGCATCGCCCCCAGAACGCCCGCCGCCGAGGCCGGGTTGCAGTCCGAGTCCTGCCCGGCGCGCGTCGATACTTCAATCGTCTTGGTCATGTCGCCGTCGCCGTACAGCAGTCCCAACGCAATGTAGGCGCCGTTGAGCTTGGCGTCGATGTTGAACGGCTTCAGCGCGCCGTCCGGGCACGGCTCACGCTTGTCCCATTTCTCTTCGATCAACTGCCAGGCCTTCTCCCAGTCGTTCGGATACCGCTTGTGCCATCCCAGTAGGTCCCCGATGAGCTGCCCGTACGGGCTGCGCGCCGGAATGCACTTCAGCCCCTCCTCCACCACCCGGTGCGGGTCCTTCTCAAAGAACGCGGCCGCGTACATGCAGCCTACGAACATCCCGCCGTAGATCCCGTCACCGTAATTCATCACCCGCCCCGCCCGCCAGGCGATCGAGTTCGCCTCCCGCGGCAGGCCGGGCGTCATCAGGCCGATGAAATCGGCCTCGATCTGAAAATCGATGTCGTTGGCGTGCGCGTTGTACTTCGGCGTGCCCGTCAGCGACGCCGGCACCCCGCGTTTCAGTGCCCTCCGCGCCGCCAGGTTCGCGTGCCACAGCGCATACTGGGAGTCCCTGAACATCGCCCCGAAGTCGTCCGTGGTCGCATCCAGACCCTTGTCGTCCAGCACCTTGGCGAACGTCATATCGACGTACAGATCATCCTGGTTCAACGAATTGTCTACCTTCTCGGGCTTCCACACCGGCAGCTTGTCCACAGGGATGATGGCGCCCTTGTAGCGGAACTCCGTCGGCGCCCCGTATGACACCCCGATCATCTGCCCCGCCCAGCCCCCCTTGATCCTGTCGCGCAGCTCGGTCAACGAAAGTGTGCGCTCCTCACGTTGTCCCGCCAGCGGCAGAAAAGTAACAAAAAGACTGGCCAATGTCAAAATGAATCGGTTCATATACGCTCCCGGCTCTACACTACCACCTCTACCTCTACCCCGTCTACATCAGGTCCGTGCGCCCAATCGCCGGCTTGCCCGCCCGGATCCAGCCGCCCGCCACCACCGCCGGCGCCCACATCACCAGCAGCCCAAGCGGAGTATCTTAAGCGGCTCAGGGGGCTTCCGCCAAGCAAAATCTGCACAAGAGTGTGATGAAGGTCACTGACCGTCGCCGGGCAATGCGGCCACAATAGGCCACAGGAGACGTGAGAATGACCCAAACCTATGCCCCCGGCACCGTCGGCGATTGGACCTCCAGGAGCTTCCGATGTGTCGTCGTCATCGAAAAGTACGGCATCGACTTCCACACCGAGGCCGAGGTCGCACTCGATGAGGCCTGCCGCCAGCGGGGCCTGAACGCAGCCTCCGTACTGGCCGAACTCGAGGCCGCCGCCGCGCCGCGCCAGGCCGTCGAGAAGGACTGGGACTCCATGAGCCTGCGCCAGATCATCGCCCACGTCATCGAGCGCCACCACGAGTACTTGAAGCTGGAGCTGCCCCGGCTGCGCGCCCGTCTCGACCGCATGGCCAATCGCCACGGCGAGCGCGACGGCGCCCTGCTCGCCCGCCTCCACCAGGTCTACTGCGCCGTCCAGGAAGAACTCGTACTGCACCTGCACAAAGAAGAGGCGATCCTCTTTCCCATCCTGGAGCGCTACGAATCGGCCTCCGTCAGCGGCCAGCCCGCGCCCCCGCCTCCCTTCGGCACCGTCCGCAATCCCATGAACGTCATGGAGCACGAGCACACCGCCGTCACCGAGGCCCTGGCCAAAATGCGCGAAATCACCCGCGACTACGTCCCGGCCGACTACGCCTGCGCCAACTTCCGCGCCGTCTTCCGTTCCCTGGAAGAGCTGGAAGCCGATCTCCTCGAGCACATCCGCATCGAGAACACCATCATCCACCCCCGCGGCGAGGCGCTGGAAAAAGCCCTGATGGCCTGATCCGCTGATACACTGTCAGCCGGTATGGACAGACGCCGCTTTCTCGCCTCCACACTGGCCGCCGCGTTTCAACCTCCGCGTGCCGCCAGGCCTCTCAACTTCGTTTTCATTCTCGCCGACGACCTCGGCTGGGCCGACACCGGCCCCTACGGCGCCGACCTCCACGAAACGCCCAACCTGGACCGGCTCGCCGGCCAGGGCATGCTCTTCACACGCGCCTACGCCGCCTCTCCGGTCTGCACGCCCACGCGCGCCTCCATCATGACCGGCAAGCACCCCGCGCGCCTCCACATGACGGTGTGGCGCGAGAACTCCCTCAACCCCCCGCGCGACCGCAAGCTCATCCCGCCTCAAACCGAACCGGACCTGCCCCACTCGGAGGTCACCGTGGCCGAGATGCTGCGCGATGCCGGCTACTTCACCGCCCACATCGGCAAGTGGCACCTCGGCGGCGCGGCCCACTACCCCGAGACCCAGGGCTTTGACGTGAACATCGGCGGCGCCCTCTGGGGTGCGCCCCAGACCTACTTCTACCCCTACAGCGGCAGCCGCAACTTCGGCGGCGAGTACCGCTATGTCCCCGGCCTCCACGGCGGCAAACCGGGCGAGTACCTCACTGACCGCCTCACCACTGAGGCCCTCCGGACCCTCGACCTGGCCGGCTCGCGCCCCTTCTTCCTCAACCTCTGGCACCACACCGTCCACACCCCCATCGAGGGCCAGCCGGCTCTGGTCGACAAGTACAAGGCGCGCATCCGCCCCGGCATGAAACACCGCAACGCCGCCTACGCCGCCATGGTGCAGAGCCTGGACGACAGCGTCGGCCGTGTGATGGCCGATCTGGACCGCCGCGGCATCGCGGATCGCACGGCCGTGGTCTTCACCTCTGACAACGGCGGCTACGTCAATCCCTACCAGGGATTGCAGGTCACCGACAATTCTCCACTCCGCTCCGGCAAGGGCTCACTCTACGAAGGCGGCCTGCGGGTTCCTCTCCTCGTGCGCTGGCCCGGCGTCACCCGCCCTGGCAGCCGCTGCGAGTCTCCTGTCTGCTCCACCGGCTTCATGGCCACCATGGCGGAGATGGCCGGTTTGCGCCCGCCGCCCGCACTCGACGGCGTCAGCCTCGGCCCGCTCCTGCGCGGCGATCGCCCGCCAGCCGATCAGGAACTCTTCTTCCACTACCCGCACTACTACCCCACCACCACACCCGCTGGCGCCGTAATCCGCGGCGACTGGAAGCTGATCGAGTACTTCGAGGACTCCCACATGGAACTCTACAATCTCAAGGACGACCTCTCGGAGACCCGCGACCTGGCCGCCGCCAAACCCGAGATCGCCCGCGACCTCCACGCCCGCCTGAAAGCCTGGCGCGCCGAAGTCGGCGCCCAGATGCCGGTCCCCAACCCGGCCTAACGCCCCCGCCAGCGCGGCGGCCGCTTCTCCAGAAACGCCCCCATCCCCTCCTGCGCGTCCGCGGCCAGGGCGTTTCGCGTCATCGCCTCCTTGGCGTAGTCGTACGCCTGCCCCTGCCCCAGGTCGATCTGGTCGTAAAAAGCCCGCTTGCCCAGTCCCACGGTGTACGCGCTCGCCTGCGCCACCTGCGCCGCCAGTTCCAACGTCGATTCCCGCAACTGGGCTGCCGGCACGGCGCGATTCACCAGCCCCCACTCGGCCGCTTCCCTGGCGCCCACCAGCCGCCCGGTCAGCAGCATCTCCAGCGCCCGCTTCCTGCCAATGGCCCGTGTCAGCGCCACCATCGGCGTGCTGCAGAACAGCCCGATCTTCACCCCCGGCGTGGCAAACGCCGCATCTTCGGAAGCTACCGCCAGGTCGCACGCCGCTACCAGTTGGCAGCCCGCCGCCGTCGCCAGGCCCTGTACCTCGGCGATCACCGGCTGGCGGATGCTCTGGATGGTGTCCATCAGCTCCGTGCAGACGCCGAAGATCTCCCGGTAACAGGCCTCCGTGCGCCCCCGCATCTCCGAAAGGTCGTGGCCCGAGCAGAATACCTTTCCCTCCGCCGCCAGGATCACGGCCCGTGTGCCCTCATCCAGCGATCTCAGGCAGCCGGTCAGCCCCCGCATCAGTTCCAGCGACAACGCGTTGCGCCGCTCCGGCCGCCTCAGCGTCACCACCATAACCTCGCCTTCCCGCTCCCGGCCAATCCTCAATGGCTCCATCCCGGCTCCTGTCCGACCCCGATTGTCCCTCATTCTGCTAGCGTAATAGGGTCGGATGCCGCTCCGCGCGTCCGGCCCCCACAACTCATGGCGCGCATTCTCGTCACCGGCGGCGCCGGCTACATCGGGTCCCATACAACCCACTACCTTCTCGCCCGGGGCCACGACGTGCAGGTGCTCGACGATCTCTCCAAAGGCTACGCCCACAACGTCCCCAAAGGCCGCCTGCACGTCGTCAACCTGCACGATTCCTCCTCTCTCGACCAGCTACTCGCCGCTCACCGCTTCGACGCCGTCGTCCACTTCGCCGCCTTCATCGCCGTCGGTGAAAGCGCCCGCGAGCCGGAGCGCTACTTCCGCAACAATGCCGGCGGCTCCCTCGCCCTGCTGGAGGCCATCGAGCGCCACGGCGTGCGCCGCCTGGTCTTTAGCTCCACCGCGGCTGTCTATGGCAATCCGGAACGCGTTCCGATTCCCGAAAGCGCCCCCTTGCTGCCAGTCAGCCCGTACGGCGAATCGAAGCTCATGACCGAGACGGCCTTGAAATGGCTGGACGCCTGTTCAGGGCTGCGCTATGTGGCGCTGCGCTACTTTAACGCCTGCGGCGCCGAAGCCGCCTTCGGCATCGGTGAGGAGCACGAGCCGGAAACGCACCTGATCCCCCTCGTTTTCAGAGCGATACGTACCGGCGTCCCGCTCACCGTCTTCGGCGGCGACTATGCCACCCCCGACGGCACCTGCATCCGTGACTATATCCACGTCTCCGACCTCGCCTCCGCGCATCTGGCCGCTCTCGATTCGCTCCTGGCCGGCGGCGCCAGCGGGGTCTTCAACGCCGGTACCGGCCGCGGCTACTCCGTCCTCGAGGTTCTCCGCGCTGCCGGGGAAGTTACCGGGAAGAAGGTGCCCTTCGTGATGGGTCCGCGCCGCGAAGGCGATCCCGCCGAACTCGTCGCCGATTCCTCCAAGTTGCGGAAGACGCTGGGCTGGGCGCCACAATACGACTCTCTCTCCGCCATGGTGGAGAGCGCCTGGGGCTTCGAAAATCGTCGCCACGGGCCCGCCGGAACCTGATGCCGCAATGTAACCTGAAAGGGCGGCAAGTGCGCCCTTTTGAATGTTGGCGCGTATAGAATCCAGAAAGGCGTAGCCTGCCCGTATGCCCGCGACGAACCCATTGCTCGAACCCCAGCCGGCCCCGAAGCCTGCACAAGTGCCTCCCCGTTCCCGGCTGCTCCCGAAGTTGCTTGGCTTGGCCGGCGTCATCGTTGTGGTTGCGGCCACCGTCTACTACTTCGCCGCCGGCAGGCAACAGCAGGCGCGGCAAAGCGCCGTCGCCCAGGCCAGGACGGCCATGGCTCAGCGCGGAACCATCGAAGCGCGGCTGCGCGTCACCGGCACGACCACCGCCAGGAGTTACGCCAACATCACCGCGCCGCGGCTCCGCGGGCCTGAGGGGAACCAGGCGATGGTGCTGCTCAAGCTGGCCGACTCCGGCCGCATGGTCAAGAAGGGCGACGTCATCGCCGAATTTGACCCCCAGAGCATGAGGGACCACCAGGACGACACCATCGCCGGGCTGCGCGACAAAGAGAATGACGTCAAGAAAAAGGTGGTCCAGAACGAACTGGACATGGAGAACCTCCAGCAGACGCTGCGTGTCGCAAAGTCCAACCTGGACAAAGCCAACCTCGATTTCAAGGCCGCCGAGATCCGCACCGAGATCGACCGCGAACTGCTCAAGCTCGCCGTGGACGAGGCAGAGGCCACGTACAAGGAACTGCTCACCGACCTCCCCCGCGAGAAAGAGTCCCAGACCGCCGACCTGAAGATCACCGAGATCTCCAAACGGATGGAAGATATGCACGTCGAACGGCACGGCGAGGATCTTAAGCGCCTCGTGCTTCATTCGCCCATGGACGGCATGGTCGTCCTGCAAACCACGTTCCGGCCGGGCGGCGACCAGGTGATGCTGTCGGTCGGCGACCGCGTGGGCCCAGGGCAACCCATCATGAAGGTCATCGATTCGGCCAGCATGCAGGTCGAAGGTCAGATCAATCAGTCGGAAACCAGCACCTTCCGCATCGGCATGCCGGCCGATATCGGGCTCGATGCGTTCCCCGGCGCCCGCTTCGCCGGCAAAGTCTACGCCATGGGCGCGCTGGCCGTAAGCCCCGGGCGGCAGCAATACTATATCCGTAACATCCCCGTGCGCGTACAGATCGCCAACCCTGACAAGCGGGTCATCCCCGACCTCTCCGCCTCGGCCGACGTGCTGCTGGGCAGGCAGGAAAACGTCGTCACTGTGCCGGCAGCCGCTGTCCGGCAGGAGGGCGGCAAGGATGTGGTGGAAGTCAAGACCCAGAATGACTTCGAAAAGAGGCCGGTCAAGGTCGGCCTCGGCAACGGCGCGCAGGTCGCCATCCTGGAAGGACTGCGCGAGGGCGAAACCGTTCGCATCGACTGACCCTCAATCGGCTTAATCGAAGGTCACGGTCCTTCTGCCCGGCGGCAGCAGCACCACCCGCCCGTCGGCCAGCAACGCGATGGCGCGGCTGCGGCTCTCGTAGGCGATCTCCAGTCTCTCCCCGACAGCTCTGGCCGCCAGCAGTGTGCCGTTGAAGTCGGTGAGTTTTATCTTGGGTTCGGCGGAACAGGGAGAGACCACGTGGCGGCCGGCCGGAACCAGCAGGCGCCCGGCGCTGCGGATCGGCCACGCCTCGCCATCCACCTCCGCGCAGCCCGGCCAGCGCAGGGCGGCTGAGTCCGGGGAATAAACTTCCACCTCGCCGCCCGAGAGGCGCAGGATGCGGGCGGGCGCGGCGGCGGCGGCGATCAGCGGCCAGTCCGGAGCCAGGATGGAGTTCTCAAAGTAGATGGCCACTCGCGGAAAGCTGCTCGCCGCCTGGTGCAGGAGCTGGAAGAGTTCCACGCCCGTCTGCTGCTTGGTGGGATACACGTCCTGATAGCGCTCCACGACGTTGATGTCGATGGCCAGCGAGGAGCGCGGCGGAGCGATGGCCGCGTAGCGGCGGGCCAGTTCCGCGTAGCGGTCCGCTCCAAGGTGCCACAGCGTGGCCGGGTCCTCGATGAGGAACGTCGCCCCGGCTTGCGCCGCGGCGGGCAGCAGCCGCCCCGCGTCGGCGCCCAGACGGTCGCGCATCGTCGTGTCGAACCGGTCGTCCACGTGGGTGAGCGTGAGATCGAGCCAGGGACGATCTCTTCGGATCGCCTCCAGCCGCCCCAGCCACTCCTGCTGCAGGCGCGCGGCCAGCCCGGCGCGATAGTCGAGGAAAAGACGCATGGAGGCCGCGTCGCGGAGGTGCCAGCGCGGGCTCATGCCGTGGTACATCTCCGCAGGGTCGAATCCGTGCAGGGAGGAGAACTCGCGCCGCACCTCGGGACTGAATGGAGTGAAACGCGCCGGGTTGAGATAGCCTTCCAGCGATTCGAAGTACAGTTCGCCCAGGTTGATGCCGTCCCAGTCGAATCGCGCGCTTAAGCCGCGCAGGTCACGCTCCACCTCGGCCGCGCATTCCTCGTTCGACAGGTTCATCAGCCTCCGCCAGTCCAGTTGAGCGTCCTGCCCCGTGGCGGTCTTCTCCCGCCACTCGGGGTGGGTCTCCCAGAAACGGTTGCTGACGTGGGGCAACTCCACCCAGGCGTAAACCGCGATCGCGTGGCGGTGACACGCCTCGATCAGTTTGCCCAGCCAGGCGTCGCGCGCCTGGTCGGGCTCCCAATAATGCCAGGCGGCGATGTGGAGGGCTGAGATGCCGCCCCGGCGCCAGCGGCGGGCCAGGTAGTCCTGGTCGGCTCGCAGGCGGTAGGAGGAGTCAAAGAAGGCCCACAGTCCGCGAGTCTCCACCTGCGCTGTCACTCCGAGTTCGGCCAACGCCTGCACCAGGTAGGGAAAGCGCTCGTAGCCCCGCTCGCCCGGGCTGACGGCCGTCCAGAAGACCACCTTCCCGTCCCGGCGGAAGCCGGCCGCAAGCGGAGCGCCGGTCCAGCGCTCTCGCGTGAAGACGGTGGCCTGCGCCGGCGTCTCAAAGCGCGGCAGGCGTTGCTCATGCTCCCAGATGATCTGCATGCCCGGGTTGGCCGAATCGATCACGTTGCGAACCGGGATCAGTCCGGGCGTCGGGATGAAGCCCACAGCCCGCGCCTGGGCTGAGTCGCCTTCGAGAATCACCAGGCCGGATGCGTCAAGCCCCGCCGATTCCAGCACCCGGGGCCACGACGCCAGCGCCGGCGCCATCGACAGTACCGCCGCCGCCAGGCTAATAGACGAACGCATACCACACCCCCAGGCGCAGGTCCCAGTAGTTGGGGCGCTGCGGATTGAACTGATTGCGCGGATGTGCGCCGCGCAGGAAATCGGCCCGCAGGCTCGTGCCGGCCGGCAGGCCGGGAAGGCGCAGCCGCAGGCCCGGCCCGGCCTCACCCACGTTTCCCCACCACTCGCCGTTGCGGTCCACTGTCGCGTTCCAGTTGACCAGCGCCTGCGCCTGGAAGCCGGCCTCGCTCCGCCGCCACGTGAACCCGGCGCGGCTCTGGCTGTACAGCAGCAGGTCGTTGCGAAAGCGCGACGCGAAAACCAGGTCGGCGTTTGTTTCGGCAAACCAGCCCGCCCGCGAGCCCCCGAGCAGGGCGCCCCAACCCTTGAACCACGCCAGGCCGCCGCGGTAGTCCGGGCGCGCCAGCCCGGTGGAGTTCTGGCGGCCAATCAGGCTGAACGACTCTCCCGCCTCCGCCCAGCCAAACAGCGTGCGATGCAGCCGCACGTTCACGCCGGCCGCCGCGATGGCGCTGTTCTCAGACAGGTAGCCGGGGACCCCCAGGGCGGACCCGTTCCCGGAGCCCTTGCCGTCGGCCACAAAGCGCAGCGAAAGGTACGGCGTCACCGGCGCGCGTTTCACCCGCCAATCCGCCCGCAGCTGGCCGTAATAGAAAGTGTCGTTCCATCGTGAAGAGTAGTAGGGGATGGCCCAGGCGGTAACACCCGTTTCCGCCGTCTGCGCCCGCAGCGCGCGGTAGGCGGGGCCCGCTTCCGGCGGCGCTCCAGGCAGGCGGCGGGCCTTGCTGAACCACGCCGCGGCTTCGCCATCCTTACGCAGCAGGTTCGCCGTCACCCCCAGCTTGTAAAGCACCGCCGCGTCCGCCGGGTCGTCTTCGTGTGCCTGGGAAAAGTAGCGGTATGCGTCCTCCAGGTAGCTCCCGGCCAGCGAACGCTCTCCCATCTCGCGCGCCGTGAGCAGCGGCTCTGCCGGCGGCGCCGCGCGAAGTTCGGCAACGGTCAGCGTAGTCTCTTCCGCTTGCGGGACCACGCCGCCCAGCATTTCCCTGGCGGACTCCGCCACCCGTGGCGACCCGCGGCGCCAGGCCGTCACCAGCGCCGCCCGCTGCCTGCCGCTCTCGCCTTGTGCCTGCCACACCCGGGCCAGGTCCAGCAGCAGCTCGGACTTGTTCGGCCGCAGGCTCCAGGCCGCCTGGTAGTGCTCGGCGGCCAGGGCGAATTCGTCGCGCTGCTCGGCCAGCCGCGCCAGCTCTTCGTGCGCCGACCACTGCCCGGGAGCGCGCCTCAGGGCCTCGCTCCACCGCGCGATGCCCTCGCCCAGTGGGCCGTCGACGGTGCTGAAGAGATCACTCGCCCCCAGCCGCAGGAATGTCCGGCGCGCCTCGGCCACGCGTCCGGTCTCGTAGCACAGGTAGGCGTATTCCAAAGCCGCCTGGCGGTCCGTCGGGTCGGCCGACAGCGCGGCTTGAAAGTGCCGCAGCGCCTCTTCTCGGTCGCCCGCGCGCAGCAGCGTATAGGCCAAGTCCTTCCGCAGGCCCACCCGGGACGGCTCCTGTGCCACCGCCCGGCGAAACGCCGCCACAGCCTCGTCCAGGTTCCCGGCGCCCAGTTGCTCATAGGCGAACTGTGCGGCAGACTCCGAATCGCGGGGCGGGCTATCACCCATCAACATGAGCAGGAATAGCCATGACATTTGGAAGAGTAGTGCCGGCGAGGCGGCGGATCTCTCAGGCGGAATCGCCTTCGGTACCATGGATGACATGGGTACCTACCGCGGCGTGGATTTCATGCACATCGATTCCCTCCTGAACGAGGACGAAAAACTCGTGCGCCGCACGGCCCGCCAGTTTGTGGACGACCGCGTGATGCCCTTGATCAAGGATTGCTACAACGCCGGCCGCTTCCCCGCTGAACTGGTGGCCGAGATGGGCGAGCTGGGCTTCTTTGGCGCCAACCTGGAGGGCTACGGCTGCGCCGGGATGAGCAGCCTGGAGTACGGGCTCATCATGCAGGAACTGGAACGCGGCGATTCCGGCCTGCGCTCTTTCGTCAGTGTGCAGGGCGCGCTCGTGATGTATCCGATCATGACCTACGGCAGCAACGAGCAGCGGCAGACGTACCTGCCGAAACTGGCCACCGGTGAAATGGTCGGCTGCTTCGGCCTCACCGAGCCGGGCTTCGGATCGAATCCCGGCGGCATGACGACCACCGCCCGCCGCGACGGCGATGCCTGGGTGTTGAACGGCGAAAAGACCTGGATCACCAACGGCAGCGTGGCCGTCGTGGCCGTCGTGTGGGCGCGCACCCCGGAGGGAGTGCGCGGCTTCCTGGTCGAAAAAGGCGACCCCGGCTACACCGCCAGCGACATCCACGGCAAGCTCTCCATGCGCGCTTCGGTCACCTCGTCGCTCGCTCTGGTCGACTGCCGCGTCGGCGAAGATCGGCGCCTGCCCGATGCCGTCGGTCTCAAGTCCGCCTTGGCCTGCCTCTCCCAGGCCCGCTTCGGCATCGGCTGGGGCGTGCTCGGCGCCGCCATGGATTGCTTTGAAACCGCCCGGCAGTATTGCATCGCGCGCAAGCAGTTCGACGACCGGCCCATCGCCTCCCATCAATTGGTGCAGGAGAAACTGGCCTGGATGGTCACCGAGATCACCAAGGCTCAGTTGCTCGCCATCCACTGCGGACGCCTGAAGGACGCCGGCAAGCTCGACTTCGCCCACGTCTCGATGCTCAAGCGCAACAACGTCGGCATGGCCCTGGAATGCGCCCGCCTCTCTCGCGACCTCCTGGGGGCCAACGGCATCATCGACGACTATCCCATCATGCGCCACATGTGCAACCTGGAGACGGTGAAAACCTACGAGGGGACCGACCACATCCACGCCCTCGTGCTCGGCGAGCGGGTGACCGGCATTCCGGCCTATCGTTAAGGAAAGCGACATGGACCGGCGATTCTTTCTCCTCGCTCTGACGCCCCTGGCCGCCGGATGCCGCGCCGGCAAGGAGCGGAAGTTCGACTACGGCGAGCCCAAACAGAAGTACGCCGTGCGCGGAGTGGTCCTCCGTCTGCGCCCCGAAAGCCGCGTCGCCGTCCTCAAGCACGAAAAGATCGAAGGCTGGATGGAGCCCATGACCATGGAGTTCCCCGTGCCGTCGGCCGGAGAGTTCGCCAGCCTCAAGGAAGGCGCAACCATCAGGGCCACGGTCAACGTCAACGACATGTATTTCTGGCTGACGGCGATTACTGTGGAATAGTGGAGTGATAATGCGCTTTCTCATCTGTCTGTTGCTCGCGGCGCTGGCCTTCGCCCAGGCGCCGAAAAACGCCGGGGCGCGGTGGGATTCCATCTACCTCAACCCGGACGCCAAGGTGCCCGTGAACCCCAGCGCCCTGGTCCTGGAGACCACCGCCAACCTCAAGCCCGGCGCCGCGCTCGACGTCGGCATGGGCAACGGGCGCAATGCCGTCTACCTCGCCCGTAAGGGTTGGAAGGTCACCGGCGTCGACCTCTCCAAGGCGGCCGTCAAACAGGCCCAGGCCGAGGCCGCCAAGCTGAAGGTCGAGTTGGAGACCACCGCCGGCGACGCAGAAAAAATGGACCTCGGCCGCGGCAAGTACGACCTCATCGTCTGCATGTACGTCCACCCCCTCCCCCTCCGCGGCTCCCGCAAGCTGATCGATGCCCTGAAACCCGGCGGAACCCTCATCGTCGAAGGCCACCAGTCCGACTACCCCAACAACCAGTTGGCCCACACCTTCGACAAGCTCCGCATCGTCCGCTATGAGGACCGCGTGATGCAGTCCGAATGGCCGGCAACAGCCGACGGGCGGGCTCCTGTGGTCCGGCTGGTCGCGCGCAAGGAGTAGACGGGCGGTTCGGCAGCCCGTGCAGACATTAACTGAACACAGGTCGAGCCGTGAGCGCCGGCATTGCGCATTCCGGTGTGAAGCGCAATTTCCCAAGTGAGCATTCACAACCGCAACACACAGAAACTAAAGAGCTTGTAGAATCCGTGACTCCATTCAGACTCCAATCAGCGTGGGACCCGCCTACCTTGTAACGCTCTCATTCTGTTGTTCTTTTCCAATCCGATGTCCAGCGGGCCGAACTCGACGAGAGCGGGTAGTGGGTCAGTTTGATACTTCGAGCAGTGCAACCATGTCCTCGACGCTCCAAAGGTGATCCGTGACGCCAGCGGCCATCGCCGGAGTGACCCGCAGCGTCTGATGGATGCGGACGAAGTTGTAGTGCATGAAGTAGACCGCAAGCGCCGCGACGTGGTTCTCGATCTTCTTCGAGAAGCCATTGGTCAACCGCGTGAACCGACGCATGGACATGCGCATCGTGAGATTCTGGCGTTCGACCTGGCTTGTGCTGATGTGCTTTGGGTCGGGGTTGCCGCTGATAGGCTCTCGCTTGCAGCCAAGGCACTCGACGGGGCTGTAGCGCTTTTCTCCATCCGGTGAAGCGCCGTAGATCTTCACGAGCATCAAGTAGTCAATGTCGCAGCCGAAGGCATCCTCAACCGCTGTCAAGTAAGCCTTGTGGCCGTCTGTCGTGAGCTGCACGCGGTTCGCCAGCCGCTCCGCTAGGTCCTTCATGAACTCAGTCGCGCATCCGGCGTCCCGGGTACCAACCAACCATGAAGGGACAAGTTTAGTTTCGGCGTCGATGGCCGTCCACGTCCACACGCTTCCAATGCCGAACTCGCCACGCTTCTCTGTTGGCACGTTCCTGTCCTTGGCCCCAACAAACGACCATATCTCATTGCACTGAAACCCCTTGAGCTTCAGATTGCGCATCGCCCCGTCCTGGTAGACGGCGCACGCCGCGCCAAGTTCAACCAACAGCTTCGCCACGGTGTTCTTGGCGACGCCGGTCTTGCGGACAGTTGAGCGGATGCTGCTACCTTCGACCAGGCAGCGGGTCACCTGAGCACGGCGGGTGGCATCTAGGCGGTTCATGCTGACCAGTATGCTTGAGGAGCATATCCGTGTCAAGCATTTTGTGGTCACTTTGCCCTGTTGCGTTAAGTAGCTATTGACGCTTAGTTGGCATCATGCTAATCTGATGGTGGTAAAGCCGCCTTGGGGATGGAGATTGAGTTTCGGAACAAGAAGTTGGCGCTTGTCGAGACCGACCAGGCGGCACAGACCAAGTTGCCAGCTGAGGTGATAGCGTCCTGTAGAAACAAGTTGGTGGTCCTCCGGGCGGCACCGGACGAGAGAACGCTAAGAAACTGGAAGAGTCTGCATTACGAGAAACTCACAGGAGACAGGGCTGGGCAACGGTCAATACGACTAAACAAACAGTGGAGGCTTGTGTTTGTGTTGGATGCGGACGAGACCCCACAGAAGATCATAGTGTTGGATATTGAGGATTACCACTGAGGTTGCCAAATATGGAGACAATAACTCCTGATTGGATAATGCACCCAGGATACTACCTAAAGGAGGAGATGGAAGCTCGTGGCTGGATCCAGCGTGACTTGGCGTTTATTCTCGGAGTACCAGAGCAGGCTGTCAATATCATCCTCTCGGGGAAGAGAGGCATTAGCCCCGATATGGCTAGAGCGCTTGGTGATGCATTTGACGTTCCGGCCGAGTTTTTCGCGAACCTTCAGAAGGCATACGACCTTTCTAGGGCCAACCAACCTAACCCCGGGGTAGCTGTCCGCGCCAGAATGCAGGGCATCTACCCGATTCGAGAAATGATCAAGAGAAGTTGGATTGTGGACGGCGATCCAACTATATTGAACATGCAATTGGAGCGATTCTTTGAGGCTGATACTCTAGGTGGTATTCCATATCTAGCGCATGCCGCCAAGAAGAGCAGCCACGAAGAAAGAGGGGTACCGCCGACACAGCTCGCGTGGCTGTTCCGTGTTCGGCAAATTGCCAAGTCACTTAGCGTTCCGCGCTACTCAGAGAAAAGTCTGCGCAATGCGGTATTGCGCCTCTCGGCTATGCTGATCGAGCCAGAGGAGTCGCGCCGAGTCCCACAGATTCTAATGGAAAGCGGTGTGCGCTTCATCGCTGTAGAGGGTCTTGCTGGCGCAAGGATCGATGGAGTGTGCTTCTGGCTGGATGATGAATCTCCTGTGATTGGGATGTCAATGCGGTATGACCGCATTGATAATTTCTGGTTTGTTCTTCGCCATGAAGTTGAGCATGTACTGAGAAAGGACGGACGGTCTGTCGAAATCATAGATGACGAGTTGGAAGGCGACAAAGCGTCTGCTTCCTCATCTCTTCCCGAACAGGAGCGGGCAGCGAATGTGGCTGCTGCTGATTTCTGCGCACCAAGCGCCAAAGTTGATTCCTTCATTGCCAGAAAAAAGCCCTTCTTCTACGAGAAAGATGTTCTAGCGCTAGCGCGTGTGTTGAATAGGCACCCTGGTCTAGTTGTTGGGCAGATGCAGAATAGGTTGCACAGGTATGATTACCTCAAGAGATACCAAGTGAGGATTCGTAATCATGTACTTCCATCCGCAATTGTAGATGGATGGGGGCAGACCATGCCTATATCAATTTGAATGATAGGTGATGAGATGAACAAACAAGAACGGCTGCAACGAGTTTGGCACCATTACGACGGTGGGCGCGACCATCTTCCATCCAGCGCGCGCGAGGCATGTGAGTGGGCCGTGTCCGAGGGGTTGCTGGAGTTGCCCAGTGTTGACCCATATGATGTCCTTGCTGGAGAAATGGCGCAGGCATTGCGTTCAGAGTACGGGACAGATGAAAAGGGGAGGCGCTATAGGGAAAATCACGCCGTCCGCGTCACTAAGGCAGGTGTGCAGTATACCTTTTGGGCCGCGATGCGTTTTGCCCCGCACGAGCACATGGAGAGAGCATTCGCCCAAAGACGCGATGCCATTGTTGGAGACTGCTCGCAACTGAAGACGGATGTGGATGCCTACAACAGCATGGTTTCAGGAAAGCGTCCAAGCATACAACTCATACTGGACTTCACTGAGGACATCGCCGAACGCGAGGCGATGGGAATCTGCCGCGCGGCCTAAACTGTTTTCTTCCAGCGCGCTTGGGCAGCGGTCTTAGCAATCGTTGATCTCTGCTCTGGGGTCAATGCCACTGCTCGAGCCTTGCCCCCCTTCAGCCCGCCGAGCCTCCCCAACGCGACAGCAGCCGGATTCTTCCCGGCGTTCGGATCGGACAGCGGCGAGCCGTCCAGCTTCTCGCCGATGGCCTTCTCTACAACGGAACGTGCGATAGTGGCGAAGTCGTGATCCTTGCTTGAGCGGCTAGGCATGGTTCCATTGTGGCATGTGACGCGCTCTGGTCAAGACCGACGAATTTCAAACTGACCCACTACCCGAGAGCGAGAACAGCGCACTATGAGGCCAACACCGTGTTACTGTAAGATAAGCACGAGGCTCAATGGAGATAGTATGGGCGTAAGACAGGGTTGGAAACTCTATCAGGACCCGCTCTACGGTGCCAAAGTCCTGAGTCCTTTGGCTGTCCGTGTCATCGATACCCCAGAATTCCAAAGACTTGCCGGACTGCGGCAACTCGGGTTCTCGGACGTGGTGTACAGGGGCGCCCACCACACTCGCTTCGAGCACTCGGTTGGGACCTACTTCATCTGCCGCACGATCATGCGCCGTCTTGTCCAGAACCATGAGCGGCTCGGACTCAAACATCCGGGTGAGTATCTTTCGCCACTATTCCGCGAGTTTCCCCAGAACGCCAACGTTGTGGGGGGCGTCACGACGCTTCAATCGTTGTGGCGTGGGTTGACCGAGGTCATAAGCATCGCCGCCTTGCTGCACGACATTGGGCATGTGCCGTTCGGGCATACTCTGGAGGATGAATTTGCCGGTGTCTTCCCACGGCATGACCGGCTCGCCGGTCCGCGTCTTTACACGATGCTCTTTGATACCAAGAGCGACCTCGCGGCAGTGTTCGATGAAGCCAGGGAGCCTTGGATCGGCGAAATACAGAATGACGTACTCCGTACATTGATCTATGTAATCCTGAATTGGAAAGAGAAGATTGACTCTCGCGAAGGACTCCAATCGCTCCTTCAAAAAGAGATTGAGCACAGCGAGAGGGAACCGTCTTCAGAGCAGGGCTCGAAAGCAACGGGGCATCCGACCCAACTGGAACGTCTCCAACAGCTGCAGAAATGGCATGCTGGCCATCTTGGGGACAAGCTGTTCCACCCCTTCATGAGTGACATTATCGGTAACACGATATGCTCTGACTTACTCGATTACCTTCCGAGAGATCGCACGTACCTGGGGATGGAGGCACGCTATCACAGCCGCATCCAGAGATACTTCACAATCAAACCAGGAACACTCTACCCGCCTGAAGAGGGATTGCGGATGTCCATAATGGTGACGCGTGGTGAGCACGGCGGGCAAAGGCGCGACGTTGCAACGGCAGTGCTCGACATCATGCGGGAGCGGTACGAGATGGCCGAGCGGGTCTACTACCACCATAAGAAGGCTGCAGCGAGTGCAATGTTGGCCAAGTTGGTCGAGTTGACGCCAGCGGAACTGCGGCCAAGAGACGACGAAGCGCTCTATCCTGCGCCTTGGGATTCTTCTGGAGCCCCGCCCCGAGAACCTCCACACATGACGCATTTTTCCGACGTCGGACTAATTGAGTATTTGGGTCGTGTGAGTGTGGCTGAGGGGGACAGCCCTCTCCAGAAGCGCCTCTACTCCGCCCTAACCTCCAGGCGGCGAAACATGCACCGCACTCTCTTGGTGGTCGATTGCGATTTGGCCAACGCGGGATCACGGCCAGCCAGATTTATAGCGGACGATCTACGTGGTCCTGAGAGTCAGCCCAATTCGGCCGGCCGCCGACGTTTGGAAACAAAACTGGCCCAGGCCGGCGGTGCGGAGGACGGTGACGTGATCGTGTACTGCCCATCACCCTCGATGCAATCGAAAGAGGTTGACGCGCGGATGGAGATTGCGGTCGGTCGAGTTCTTCCCTTGCGGGTCCAGGATGACATCTTTACCTACCACGCCGAGGTCGAGCTATTGAATCGGTACTATGCGAGCCTGTGGCGCGCTTACGTCTTTGTTACACCCGAGATCTTCGCGATCTCAGATCGGTGCAAGGCCATCGTTGACGCATTTTGCGATCACTATGAACTCCCCCGCGCTGCAGGCTATCAGAAGGTCCGTATGCACCGTTTTCGAGAGAGCGACGCGGGGGTGGTGTCTGTGGCGAGCCCCGACACAGCCACCAAAGCCGTGGCTCTCAACGATGTTCTTAACGAGGCTGTATCTGCGTTGGGAAACCGGGCGCTCACAATAACTAAGGATCAATTCAAGTCTGCCATCATGGAAGCACTTGGCCGGGCAGTGGGTGCTCCTGCCACGAGGAAGCCGCCCATGAGTACCATGGAGTTGGAAGAGGAGATCGTACGCGCTCTCCCTGCGGGTTCCCGAAGCCGCGTGGGCCGAACGGCGGTCAAGAATTGGGTCGAGAAGAACCCTAACGGTGTGGGTCCGGAACGCCTGGATCCCTTTCTCGACCGAATTCGGGTTGCAGTGCGCTACACACCGAAAGATCTGTGGGCAGCGCGCGGCAGGCAGGGGTTATCGGGTGACGATGGCCTTATGCGGTTCCTGGATAGTTGCCTAGCGTTAACACTTGCCGAGCAGGTGCCGAGTGAGCGAGTCGATGACCACACTGAATGATCAGGACCTTGATTCGATGGCTGACTTCCTGCTCGGGCGTGCGAACAAAGTCAAGCGGATTGAGCCTCCGATCGATCTCTTCGAACTCGCGAAGATTCAGCGCGTAACGGCAGTTGATCTCAGGCCAATGCTACCCACCGGAGGACTGTCGCGCCGATCGTCCGGATTTTGGATTTGTATACAAGACCTGAGACGCACCCAACCCATCGAGGTTGCCGTGGGTAGTCCTGTCGAGGATCGCCCAAGACTGACGACCAGGCAGCGTTTCACAATGGCTCACGAGCTTGCACATACTCTGTTGTTTGACACCTCCGATCCACCCCAGCCGCGTGCAGGCTGTCCCAAAGGTGCAAAACTGGAGGCGCTCTGTCACCGCGCTGCGCGCCGCATTCTCATGCCACCAGCACTGGTAACAGCCGAGGTCGCGAAGCGCGAGAAGCTTGGCGCCCGCGACATTCTCGACCTTGCTCGACTCTTCGACGTTTCGCCGGAGATCGCACTGTGGCGATGCGATGAACTCTCCGCCGTGCGGGATTCGGATCGGGTAGTGCTCTACGTCCGGAAATCCTTCTCCGGCGCCGATGAGATCGCTGGATTCTTTTGTTCAAGCTGGTTTCAAGACCGCAAGGGCCGCCCGGAACTTGGAATGCCTCCTGCCAAGTGGCTATCGGGGTTAGTCGACGAGAGCTTTTGGAGTGATCCCAAGGCAACTTCGATGTTCAGCGATGTGAAAGAAGAGATTGGAATTACTCGTGTGCCATTCGCGAAAACTGCTCATTTCATCGAACTCGAGCTGCGGCGACCCGACGATTCCTCGCGGGCGTCAGATAGGGTGAACGGGGACCCCGTGTAAGAGCTTCCAAGAAACCACTGACTTGCTTTCCGCTGTCGTCTACGGAGGAATGCACGCCTGCGCGTGCAGCCCGGCCCCCTCTTGAACCCCGAACTAAGTCGATCTCCTCCCCCCGCCTAAGGTCTCTCCGCTCTTCTCAGCCTCTTCCCCGGCGTACAGCCCCGCCCGCATTCAGCCGAAAAAACTGAAAGAGGACCAATGCCCGCTCTCGCACCCAGGGAGTTCGAGTTTCTCGGAATGCGCGCCGTCGTCGCCAGCCCGCGCATGCTCGAGACCCTCGAACTCGCCGGCCGCGTCGCCCGCACCAACGCCACCGTACTCATCCACGGCGAAAGCGGCTGCGGCAAGGAAGTCGTCGCCCGTTCTCTCCACCAGTTGTCCCTCCGCTGCAACCGGCCCTGGGTCGACGTTAGTTGCGGCGCCCTTCCCGAGCACCTCATGGAGAGCGAGCTTTTCGGTTACGAGAAAGGCGCCTTCAGCGGCGCCGCCGCCGCCAAGCCCGGCCTCTTCGAGCTCGCCCATCTCGGCACCCTCTTCCTCGACGAGGTCGGCGAACTTGAGCCCAAAATGCAGGTCAAGCTCCTCCGCGTCCTCGACTCCACCCCCTACTACCGCCTCGGCGGCACCCGAAAAATCACCGTCGACGTGCGCGTCCTGGCCGCCACCAACGCCGACCTCGAACTCGCCGTCGCCGCCGGCCGCTTTCGCCGCGACCTCTACCACCGCCTCAGCCAGATGACCCTCCGCGTTCCGCCCCTGCGCGAGCGTCCCGAGGATATCCTCGCCCTCGCCGCTCATTTCCTTACCCTGCACGACGGCTCGATGAGCTTCACCGGCGATGCCCTCGATGCCCTCTGCCGTTACCCCTGGCCCGGCAACGTCCGGGAACTCCGCAATATCGTGACTCGCGCCGCCATCCTCTCGCGCGATGGGATCATCTGCCGGAACGACCTCGGCTTCGCCCCGGCTCTCGTCCCAGCGCCCCTCTCTGTTTCCTCCGCCCTCGTCCCCGGGCCCGAGTCCATTGAACCCTCACCCAACCTCGACGCCATCGAGCGCCAGGCCATTCTCAACGTGCTTGGCCAAACCGACGGCCACCGCCAACGCGCCGCTGAACTCCTCGGCATCTCTCGCCGCACCCTCAGCCGCAAGCTCAGGCAGTACCGTCTGGACGATCAGTGTCCGGAAGAAACCCACGCAGCGCGGAACTGGAGCCAAGGCAGTGTCGTATCTGGAAAAACGGCGTGAACCCCGCCAGGCCGCCTCGGGCCGCCTCCTCATTCGCGCCGTCGAGCCGGCCAACGCTCCCCTGGTCCCCGGCCGCCTGCTCGACCTCAGCCTCCACGGCTTCCGCGCCGCCCACCTCTGCCACAACCTCATGCCCGGCCAGGAGGTCGACTTCGAGCACGATTCGGCCGCCGGCCGCGCCCGCGTCGTCTGGAACCGCATCCTCGCCGGCGAAGTCGAAACCGGCTTCTTCATCCTCCACCCTTGACCCGGCGCCCCCCGGTCCGATTACGTGTTTGCAGGTATCCTGACCTCCCCCCGCGCCATCGTGCTCGAAGACCCCAACTTCGCCGCCGTCACGCCCCCCGCCCTCGGCACTCAGGAAGCGCAGGAAGCGAAGGAAAAGGCCCGCGCCTCCATCCTCGAGCTCAACAACCTGCCCGAAGAGCAAATCGTCGCCCAATGTCTGAAGCTCAGGCCCGCCTGGGGGCTCAGTGAATGCCAGTACTGGGCGCCCTCCAAACGCCTCCACCACCCCAACATCGCGCTCGTCAAACGAAACCGCCCCCCGGTGACCGAGCTCTTCCCCAAAATCACCTGCCCCACCCTCATCCTCAAAGCCGGCGCCCCGGCCCCCCAGCGCCTCGAAAACGAGCGCATCGCCCGCCTGCTCGCCAAAGGCAAACTCGTCCACATCGACGGCGCCGGCCACAACGTCCGCCGTGAAGGCAAGGCCCAGACCATTGAGGTCCTCCGGACCTTCCTCCAGGGCCTCTGACCCGGGTGCTTAACCGGATTGGGGATCTCGGCCTGGCACCATGTTGTAGGCCTGCGCCGGTGGCAGACTGTGGCGAATGGTGCTTTCCAGGCCGACCAGGGCGGGATGAGCACGCCGGGGCAGATTCTTCCGGAATCGGGCCG
>JACRBC010000108.1 GCA_016213245.1 Candidatus Solibacter usitatus
CCTCTCACATCGGCGACTGCCACCGGTTCGAGCCAGAACTTTGCGTAACGTCCTGCGTGCGCCACATGGATGTGGGGTGGTTCCCGCCCCTCCATGCTGAAAAAGAAGAACCTATACCCACGGAGCCTCAGTAAAGCGGGCACCAACCCAGTCTACCGCGCCTGCTGGTCAAGCGGCTTCAAGGTCGTCCGCGGCGCTGAGTGCCGTCAAGCCAGGGGGAGCGCCGAATCCGTGGCTTGCGCGGCTCCGCCGGGTGCGCTGTTTTGGGCGACTGCGGATCCGGCTGGCCCGAGGAGGCGGCTTGAGTGTTCCGGACCTTCATGCTCCGAGTGTGCCACAGACCGGCGTAGTATGGCTTGGCGGCGGTGCGGTAGAGCCTTTACGATGCGCCGCGCGATTTCTTTGCCACACCGGTTTTGGCCGCCGTGCCGATGGCGAAGCCTGGCACCGCCGAGGTCCGGCCGTGGAACGGGAAGCCCAGCGGTGACGGGGGAGAGGGTGCTGTAGGATCGCGCTATTGCGGGTCCACACCGAAGGCATAGACGGCGTTGCCGCCGGGATTGGTGATGGCGTACTCGCCGGGCGGCAGATCTGGCGGAGGGATGAGGCGGTAGCTGAGCTTGCCGTACCGCTCCATCTTGAGCGGAATGGCGCCCGGTTCGGACTTCTTCGCGGTGACGTAGCTCCAGACGCCGAGGGCGGTGACGCGCTGGCCGTCGCGGGGTTCCATCCGGTACATGCGCGCATACCAGGCGGGCGCGGGGCCTTGAGCGTAGGCAATGACCAGGGGCGGCAGGGCGCGGTGGCGGAAGCGCACCTTGGCCTGTTCGCCTTTCAGCCGCGCCTGGCCCTTCCTGGTATTCACCTGGACCCCTTCACGCGGGATGGGCTCCAGCTTACCGCTGGAGGCGCTCTGGTCCTGATAGTGGAGCAGAGCATAAACAGGCGGCTCGGGCAGCGCCGGCTGCGCCAAAGCGGAACCGGCGAGTGCGAGAAGGCACACGAACAGGAATCGCATCTGGCTCGATTCTACAGGCCAGGGGCCGGTTTGAACACCGGCCCTGGTCCTGGTACTCCCGTGGGGAGCTTACTTCACGAAGGTGATGGTCACCTGCTTGGTGGAGCTGAGCCCACGCTGGTTGGTGACCCTCACCTGGATGACGTAGTCACCGGCATTGGGGAACTGCACGGTGGGGTTGGGGGCGAAGCGGTTGTAGATGGTGGCCAGGCCGGTGGAGTAGCCGCCCTCCTGGGTCCATTCGAACTTGAGCTGGTCGCCCTGCGGATCGGTGGAGGCGGAAGCGTCGAGCTGCAACGCCGCGCCGTAGGTGGTGTACTTGTCGGGGATGTTGAGCTTGATCACCGGAGGCTTGCCTGCCACCGGCGGCGGCGGCAACGGCGTCACCTTGACGTTGACCGAGGCCGAGACGCTGTTGCGGGAGCCGGCGGCGGTGAGGGTGTAGGTGGTGTCGGCCATCGGCATGACGTCGATGGAGCCGCTGGCGGCAACGGCGCCGACGCCGACGATGGTGACCTGGGTCGCGCCGGTGGTCTGCCAGGTGAGGCGCACGGGGTCGCCCGGCTTGGCCGTGGTGAGCGGCGCGCCCGTGAAGCTGAGGATGCGGGCCATGGGCTCGACGGTGACGGTGACCTTGGCGGTGACTTCGCCGCCCTGGTTCCTGGCCGTCAGCAGGTAGGTGGTGGTCACCTGCGGGGTGACCGAGGAGCTGCCCTGGAGGCCGACCGAGCCGACGCCGCTGACGGTGACCTCGGTGGCGCCGTCGACGTTCCAGCTCAGGGTGGAGGATTCGCCCTCACCGATGGTGAGCGGCGATGCGCCGAAGCTTTGAATCTTCGGCGGCGGGATGGGCTTCTGGGCCATGGTGACGGTGGCGGTGGCGGTGACCGAACCGTACTTGTTGCTGGCCGTCAGGGTGTAGGTGGTGGTGTCCTTCGGGCTGACCGAGGTGGCGCCGGAGGCCTGCACGTTGCCGATGCCGGCGATGGTCACCGTGTCGGCGTTCTCGGTCTCCCAGATCAGGTTGGTGGCGTCGCCGGGCTGGATGTTGCCCGGAGCGGCGCGGAAGCTGACGATCCGGACCGTGGGCTTGTCCACGGTGACCGTCACGGTGTCGGTGACCTCGCCGCCCTTGTTGCGGGCGGTGAGCTTATAGGTGGTGGTGTCGGCCGGGGAGACCTGGGCCGAGCCGGACTGCGCGTTCACCTTGCCCACGCCGGTGATTTCGACCTCGTCGGCGTTGAGCACCTGCCAGGAGAGCGTCGACTGGCCTCCGGCCTTGATGGAGGTGGGAACGGCGGAGAACTTCTGGATGACCACCTTGGGGTTGTCCTTGGCGGTGACGGTCACGCGGGCCAGCGAAGCCAGGCCGAGGGCGTCCTTGACGGTGAGCCGGAAGCTGTAGGTCTGGCCCTCAGCCGCGGTGAACTGCGCCTTGGAGGTGTTGCGGCCGCTGAGATTGACCACCGGGCCGGCCACCTGGTCCCACTGGAAGGTGATGGGGTCGCCGTCGGGATCGAAGGAGGCCGAGCCGTCGAGCGTAATGACGCCGGCGGGCACGCCCAACTGGTCGGCGCCGGCGTCGGCGACAGGCGCGTCGTTGCCGGTGCGGATGCGGCGGGTGAGCATCTCGTAACGGACGCGGGGAATGTCCACCGGGACGGGCTTGTCCATGCCCAGGAACTCCTTGGGCTGGACGAAGTTGCCGAATTGGAGGCCGGCGACAACGCGGCCGTTGGCGCTGCTGCCGATGTAGGTCTCGTTGAAGCCGCCTTCGAGAGTAAAGGCGACCTTGTCGTTGATCGGCTGGATCAGGCGGATGGTCCCGCCCGGCTTGTTCGAGCCGCCGTGGACGGCGAGCATGCCGAGATTGCCCTCCAGCATGGTCTTGCCGAAGAGCGTGACGGCGGTGGACGCGCCGGCCTGGTCGACCACGCGCAGATAGCTTTCCATGAAGATGTTGCGGCTGAGCATCACGCGGTTGACGGTCTGGCCGTCGAGGAAGGACTTGGTGCCGAAGAAGCCCACGCGGCCGTGCTTGAAGATGTAATCGACGGTGGCGCCGGCCTGGCCGAGGGTGGCGCCGTTCTGCATGCCGAGCAGGCTGACGTGCTTGAAGCTGGAGAAGGCGCTGGCCTGGCCGTGCTTGTTGAAGCGATTGACCACGGCGAGGTCGAACTGGCCTTCCTGGCGCTGCTTGAAGTACATGTACTCGCCCTGGGCCTGGATGGCGAAGTGTTCCTTGAAGGGGGCGAAGTAGCGCGCCCGGCCGGTGAAGGTGAGGTTGCGCGTGTTGTCGGCGCCGATGTTGGCGCCGAGGATCGAGAAGCGCGGCTGGGTGGTCTTGGCCACGGTCTCGTCGGCGATCTTGCGGACCTCTTCCACCGTGGCCGGCTTGGGCATGGCGGCGACCTGGGTCTGGGTGTCCTTCTGCTGGCCCTTCAGGGAGTCCAGGTCACCACGCAGCTTGGCGTTCTCAGCTTGGAGAGCGCCCAGCATTTTGGCGATGTCGTCGAGCTTGTCGAGCTTCTTGAGGATGTCGGCCAGCGTCTGCGTGTGGTCCGGGCAGTGGGCCACCATGGCCTTGATGGCGTCGCCGACGCCGCCGGAGCCGATGATCTTGCCGTCCTTGTCGGTGACGGTCATGGCCACGCGGCGGTTGATCCAGCGGCCTTCCTTGGAGGCGTTGGTGACCTTGGGGTTGCGCTTGCCGCGGGGGATGACCTCGATCTGGCTGGGCCGGGCGCCGTACTTTTCGAGGAACGACTTCACCGCCTCGGCGCGCCTCTGTGAGAGCTTTTCGTTGTACTTCTCCGAGCCGATGGAATCGGTGTGTCCATCCAGCTTCACTTTGAATTCGGGGTTCTTGTTCAACAGGTCGGCCAGGCGCAGCAGGCTGGGAAAGCCGTCGGTCAGAACCGCTTCGTTGAACTCAAAGTTGATCTCTTCCCAGTCGTCCTTGGTTGCACCAGTAACCAACTGGCCGTAACTCATCGCGGCGAGCACGAGCATCGCCAACAGAAGTCGCGTCATGAAGGATCTCACGTTCTCTCTCCTCAAGCTGGATTCCTAATCAAGTCAATGGCTTGCAGGCACACAAATGCCATCCCTCAGTATAGCCGAGAAATGTGAAAGAATGAACATGGATGTCTGCCGGACGGGCAGTCGCGTCCAGGGCAGGTTCCCGGATAGGGAATACCACCTTTGGCCGAGGCAAAGTCCGGTCTCCATAGGGCAGCGTGCCGGCTAACGGCCGGGGGGGCGGGCTCAAAGCCCGTTTCACGGAAAGTGCCACAGAGAATATACCGCCCTCCGCAAGGGGGGTAAGGGTGAAAAGGTGCGGTAAGAGCGCACCGCGCTTCGGGCAACCGGAGTGGCAGGGCAAACCCCACGTGGAGCAAGACCAAATAGGGGGGGAGGGGCGGCCCGCTCCGCTTGACCTCCGGGTAGGTTGCTTGAGCCTGTCAGTAATGGCGGGCCCAGATGAATGACTGCCGCCCGGCCGCAAGGCCGGGTCCAGAAACCGGCTTACAGTCCGGCAGACTCCGCTTCAATCCAGTACCCCGGCCGGTGGCGGACGGAGTATTCCATCCGGTTGCGCAGGAGTACCTGCAACTGGTGGTATTCGCCCGGGCGGGCGGATTTCGGCTCGAAAGTGAGGACGTACTGCGAGTGGAGGTCCTCGCCGACGCGCTGGAGGGCGGACTCGAGGCCCCTTTGGCGGGTGAACGAGGTGACGAGGCCGCCGGTGTGTTGGGCGAGTTCGGCGGCGCTGTTGGCCTGGCCGAGGCGGCCTAACTCGCGGAGGGCGGCGAGGATGTCGACCGACTGAGAGGAGGTGGCGTTGACGGGCTCCCTGGAGGTGAAGGCGGTGGTAGTCCGGGAGTACGTCACGGGGTAGATGGTCACGTTGGCGGCCTGGGCGGCGGTGACGGCCTGGTCGAGGCGGGTCTGGCTGCCAAGGTCTTTGGATTCACCGACGAAGATGAGGACGCGGCGGCGTTCGGGTGGCTGTTCCTGGAGCAGGCGAACGGATTCGTGGACGGCGTCGTGCAGTTTGCCGGCCGTTCCCCGCGGGCGCAGAATTTTGATCTGAGTGTCGAAAAGTGTCGAATTCTGTCGAAGGGGGGCCAGGGTGCGGACGTCGTTGTCGTAGGCGAGAAGACCGATTTGGCCGTCGTGGCCGGCGATGAGGGGCTCGAAGATGGCGGCGGACTTGCGGAGTTTGTCGAGGGCGGCGGCGCTGGCGCCGTCGGTCTCGACGGCGAGCAGGAGGGAGAGGGGGGCGTTGACGTCCTCGAGGGTGAAGGGGGAGAGGACGGCGTTATCGCGGAGGATGAAGTCGGCGGCCTGGAGTCCGGCGACTGGTTTGCCGGCGCGGTCGGAGACCTGGACGGGGACAACGACGAGGCGGGCGCGGGCGTGGAAGAGGGGCTGCTGGGGCAGGGCGAGGAGGAAGGAGCGGCGGGTCAACGCGCCCTCAATGGCGGTCCGGGATGCGGTCCTGGACGAGCGAGACGATGGTCTTGAAGACGTCCTTTTCGGAGCGGGTTCCGATGACGGTCCAGATGTCGGCCTGGGGGTAGTAGCTGCGGATGAAGTCCATCTCCTGGTGGTACTGGGCGAGACGGCTGTCCAGGGCGGCGGGTTTCTCTTTTCCGGCGAGGCGCTGGCGGGCGACGTCGTCGGGGACATCGAGGTGGAGGACGATGGGGTTCGGGAGTTTCAGGTCGCGGACGACGGCGGCGAGGTTGTCGGCCTGTTTCCGGGTGGCGGGGTAGCCGTCGATGATGAAGCCGCGGGAGGCGTTGACGGCCTTCACGATGCGGCGGAATTCGTCGCCCGAGAGGTTCTGGTCGCCGGTGATGACGGGGATTTCGTACCTGGCGGCGAGGAAGCCGGCTTGCGTGGTCTTGCCGCTACCGGGCGGGCCGATCAGGACGATGACGAGGCCCTTGCCGGCCTGCTGGGCGTGCAAGAAAGCGCCGGCGAGCAAGAGCAAGGGAGCGAAACGGAGCAAATTGAGGCCTCCTGCTGGAACCATGGTACGCGATGGCGTGGCGGAGGAGGCGGAGGTCAGCGGGCGCCCGGGCCGGTGTGGCGTTTGAGGATTTGGGGGAGGTTGGCGGAGAAGGCGGAGCGGGCCAGCACCATGCTGGCGCCGGCGGTTTGGGCGCGGGTTTTGAGGTCGGCCTCGACGTGGGCGACGAAGGCGAGGATGGAGACGCCTTTGAGGGAGAGTTCGGCGCGGATCTGGGTGATGAGGCCGACGGGCTCAATCGCCTTGGCGTTGAGGTCGAGGATGATGAGCAGGGGCCTTTCGGCGCGGGACTTTTCGATGATGGCCTCGGCGGACTTGAGGAAGTCGCAGGTGAGGCCGGCGCGGCGGGCGGAGTCGTTGATCTTGACGACAAAGAAGAGGTCGTCGCACACGGCGAGGATACGAGTGGGCTTCGGCATGGATGGGAGAACTACCGGGAGGGTACTTCGATTTTAGCAGGGTAGCGGCAGTGTTTGGAGCGGGGGCGGGCGGGTCTGGTATTTTGGGGTATGGTTGGGCATTTTTCGTTGGACGACCGCCTGCGGTATGAACGGGCGGCGCCGCCGTGCGCGGTGGTGATTTTCGGGGCGAACGGGGACCTGACGAAGCGGAAGCTGCTGCCGGCGTTGTACAGGCTGGCGTACGAGAGGCGGCTGCCGGCGGGGTTCGCGGTGGTGGGCGTCTCCCGGACGGAGATGAGCGACGAGGGGTTCCGGGAGAAGATGCGCGAAGGGGTGGCGCGTTTTCTGGAGGACAGTCCCTTCGATGCCGCGCTGTGGGACGACTTCGCGCGGGGGTTGAGCTACATTGGCGGGGACGTGGGCGACGCGGGGCTGTACGAGCGGCTGCGGGTGAAGCTGGCGGAGTTGGAGGAGACGAGGCAGACGGGCGGCAACGCGCTGTTTTACCTGTCGACGCAGCCGAGCCACTACGAGACGGCGGTGCGGGGACTGGGGGAGGCTGGCCTGCAGAGGGCGCCGCGAGCGGGCGGCTGGCGGCGGATCATCGTGGAGAAGCCGTTCGGCCATGACCAGGAGAGCGCGGCGCGGCTGAACGCGGGCTTGCAGGCGGCGTTCGCGGAGGAGTCGATCTACCGCATCGATCACTACCTGGGCAAGGAGACGGTGCAGAACATCCTGGCGTTCCGGTTCGGCAACGGGATCTTCGAGCCGCTGTGGAACCGGCGGTATGTGAACCACGTGCAGATCACGGCGGCGGAGTCGATCGGCGTGGAGGGCCGGGGCGCGTACTACCAGGAAGCGGGGGCGCTGCGGGACATGATCCAGAACCACCTGTTGCAGGTGATGGGAACGATCGCGATGGAACCGCCGGCGTCGTATGAACCGAACGCGGTGCGGGACGAGAGGGCGAAGCTGCTGCGGTCGATCCGGACGCTGAAGGCGGACGAGGTGGCGTCGCACGCTGTGAAGGGGCAGTACGGGGGCGCGACGATCGGCGGGACGGCGGTGGCGGGGTTCCGGGAGGAGCCGGGGGTGGCGGCCGAGGCGCAGACCGACACGTATGCGGCGGTGACGGTGTTTGTGGAGAACTGGCGCTGGGCGGGGGTCCCGTTCTACATCCGGAGCGGCAAGCGGATGCCCAAGCGGGTGACCGATATCGCGATCCAGTTCAACCAGGCGCCGCTGGCGCTGTTTGAAGACACGGGCGGACAGGGATGGCCGAACCTGCTGGTGGTGCGCATCCAGCCGGAGGAGGGGATTTCGCTGCGGTTCTTCTCCAAGCTGCCGGGGGCGGGCATGAAGCTGCGTCCGGTGACGATGGACTTCAACTACGGAACGAGTTTCGGGACGCGGACGCCGACGGCGTACGAGACGCTGTTGATGGACGCGCTGGAGGGGGACGCGACGCTCTATACGCGACAGGACATGGTGGAGGCGAGCTGGCGGGCGGTGCAGCCGATTCTGGACACGTGGAGCGGGACGAAGTTCGCGCTGCCGAACTACGCGGCAGGGACGTGGGGGCCGGCCGAGTCGGACGAGATGCTGGCGCGGCGCGGGCACGTCTGGAGGGTGCCATGAGCGCGGACGCGGGGCGGCTGCTGGCGGAGCTGGACGAGAACTGGCGGGCGATGGGGAAGGGCCAGGAGGCGGGCGTGCTGCGGGCGTGCGCGATGACGCTGATCGTGATCGTGCGCGAGGGTGAAGACGGGCAGGCGCTGGGGAGCGTGCTGGCGGAGATTATGCACGAGCATCCGAACCGGACGATCGTGCTGCGGGTGGGGACTTGCGCGGACCCGCTCGCTGACGCTCGCGGCTCAAAGGCCGATGCTGGCGGACGTTCGGCTTGCGCGGACCCGCTCGCTACCGCTCGCGGCTCTAAGGCCGATGCTGGGGGAGTGGAGGCGCGGACGGCGATTCAGTGCTGGATGCCGTTTGGGGGGCGAAGGCAGATCTGCTGCGAGCAGATTGAGATCAGCGCGTCGCGGGAGAGCCTGGGGGCCGTGCCGCCGGTGTTGTTCGGGCTGATGGTGGCGGATCTGCCGGTGGCGGTGTGGTCGAAGGACCTGGAGCTGGCGTCGCTCAACGAACTGCGGCCGGTGCTGAAGCTGGCGGGGAAGGTGATGGTGGACAGCGCGGGGTCGGAGGATCTGCGGAGCGCGGCGCGGGGGCTGCGGGCGCTGAGCGGCGGGCCGTGGCGGCTGGCGGACCTGACGTGGGCGCGGGTGACGCGGTGGCGCGACATGATCGCGCGGGCGCTGGAAGGCGTCGCGGTGCAAGGGAGGGCGACGGTGACGTACGCGGGGCCGGGCGAGCCGGCGGCGGCGCGGTATGTGGCGGCGTGGCTGGAATCGTCAGTGGGGGTAGAGGTGAGAGTGGCGTGCGAGGACGCGATGGCGCCTGAGCCGGGGACGGGACGGATCAAGTCGGTGAGCCTGGGCGGACTGACGATGCGGCGCGTGGCGCCGACGACGATCCGGATTGAGCGCGGGGCGGTGCAATCGACGGCGGTGTTTCCGTTGTGGGATGACGCGACGGTGCTGCGGGAGGAGTTGGGCGTGTTTGGGCGGGACGAGCAGTTCGAGCGGGCGCTGGCGCGCTTTCTGGAGCCGGCATGAGGGTGTTTCCCGGGCCGGAAGAGGCTGCGCGGGGGTGTGCGGCGGAGATTGCAGGATGGCTGCGGGAAGCCGTGCGGGAGAGGGGGAGGGCGTCGCTGGCCGTCTCCGGCGGCAGCACGCCGAAGCTGATGTTTGAAGAGCTGGCAGGGGCGGAGGTGGACTGGCGCCGGGTTGATCTGTTCTGGGTGGATGAGCGCGCGGTGGGACCGGAGGAGGCGGAGAGCAACTACGGGATGACGCGGCGCTGCCTGATCGAGCCGGCGGGAATTCCGGAGGCGAACGTCCATCGCATGATGGGCGAGTGGGACGCGGTGGAGGCGGCGGCGGCGTACACGGAGGAGTTGCGGGAGTACTTCGGCGAGGCGATACCGCGGTTCGACGTGGTCGTGTGCGGCATGGGGGAGGACGGCCATACGGCGTCGCTGTTTCCGGGGGAAGGGCTGGTGGAAGACCGGCGCGGGGTGTGCGCGGGGCTGTGGGTGACGAAGAAGCAGCAGTGGCGGATCACGCTGCTCGCGGGCGTGATGCTCGGCGCGCGGCGGCTGTGCGTGCTGGCGTGCGGGGCGGGGAAGGCGGCGGCGATGGAGCGGGTATGGCGGGAGGAGGGGCCGGCGGTGGACGTGCCGGCGAGGCTGCTGCGCGGGGGAGAGTGGTTCGTGGACGAGGCGGCGGTCAACTACGAAGAAATTCGTTGACACTACGAAAGTCTTCGTATAAGCTGCTGGTGTGAAGGTAAAACCGACATCATCCGAGCTGGGGATCCTGAAAGTGCTGTGGGAGCGCGGGCCGTCGACGGTGCGGCAGGTGCACGAGTCGCTGGGGACGAAGGGCGGCGGGTACACGACGACGCTGAAGTTGATGCAGATCATGGCGGAGAAGGGGCTGGTGGAGCGGGACGAGCGGGAGCGGGCCCACGTCTACCGGGCAAAGCTGAAGCAGGAGGCGGCGCAGGGGCGGATGGTGGACGAGCTGGTGGAACGGGTTTTCGGCGGCAGCGCGGCGGCGCTGGTGATGCGGGCGCTGGCGAGCAGGAAGACATCGCGGAAGGAGTTGGGCGAGATCCGGCGGATGCTGGATGAGTACGAAGGGGGGCGGCGATGAGCGCGGAACAGGCATTGGGCTGGGCGCTGGTGCATTTCCTGTGGCAGGGGGCGGTGGCGGGGCTGGCGGCGGCGGTGATGTTGGCGGTGTTGAGAAGCCCGCAGGCGCGGTATGCGGCGGGATGCGGGGTGATGCTGGGGATGGCGCTGGCGCCGGTGGTGACGTTCTTCGTGTTGTGGCGGGACAGGGTGGTGCTGGATGTGGCGCTGCCGGCGGCGGGCAGCGGGGCGGGGTTGGCGGCGGGAGCGGCGGGGTGGAATCCGGACTGGCTGCACCTACTGACGCAGGCGTGGATGGCCGGGGCGAGCGTGCTGCTGCTGCGCTCGGCGGGAGGGTGGTGGCTGGCGTGGAGCAGGAGCAGGGCGGGGCAGGGGAGGCTGCTTTTTGTGCGGGAGGGTGTGCGGGTTTATGAGTCGGCGGGGGTGCGAGCGCCGCAGGCGTTCGGTTGGTTGAGGCCGGTGGTGCTGGCGCCGGCGTGCGCGGTCATCGGGCTGACGCCGGAGCAACTGGAAGCGGTGATCGCGCACGAGCTGGCGCACGTCAGACGGCACGACTACGTGGTGAACCTGGCGCAGACAGTGGTGGAGAGCCTGTTGTTCTACCATCCGGCGGTGTGGTGGGTGTCGTCGCGCGTGCGGCGGCATCGGGAAGAGTGTTGCGACGAGGCGGCGGTGGCGGCGTGCGGGGACCGGGTTTTGTATTCCACGGCGCTGCTGCGGCTGGAGGAGTCGCGAGTGGAGTTCGCGATGGCGGCTTCGGGAAGCGGGTTGAAAGAAAGGATCGGGAGGCTACTGGGTATGGAACAGAGAGGCTATTCGATGACGCCGGCGTTGAGCCTGGCGGCGGTGGCGTTGATGTGGGGATGCGCGGTGTGGGCGCAGGGCGAACCGCAGGCGCCGCCGGCGGCGGCTCCAGCGCCCGCGCCCGCGCCCGCGGCGAGGCCGAAGCCACCGGTTCCTCCGCCGGCGCCTCCGCCACCTCCGGCGGCGAGCAGTCCGGATTTGGAACGGATGCGGGCTGAGCTCTACGCGAAAGAAGCGGAGATGCGCAGGATCGGCGACGAGATGCGGCGCGAGGGGGAGCGGTTGCGGGCGGAGGTGGAGAAGCTGCGTCCGCAGTTAGATGCGATGCGGGCGGAATTCGGGAAGGCAGGCGGCGACTTGGCGGTACGGGAGAAGATCGCCGCGGAGGTGGGGGTGCGGACGAGGATCGTGGAGGAGGTGACGCGCACGATTGAGGCGCAGATCCGTGCGCTGGAGAAGGAGTTGCAGGGGAAGCAGAAAGCCCTGGAGCGGACGGCGGTTGCACTGTCGCGGCAGAAAGAGATGCAGATGCAGGCCGAGTTGTACGCGCGGGCAGCGGAGGAAAAAGCTCGGGGGATGGAGAAGGAGTTCGAGCGGCGCATCGAATACGCCGATGGGAAATTCGCCGAGCCGGGCAAGAAAGGCTCGGAGACGGACCGGGGGAAGGTGTACCTGAAGAACGGCCCGCCGGACATGATCGAATCGCATCCGGGCGGGAAAGAGGAGTGGCGGTACAGGGACGGGGCGGCGTTCCAGTTCGAAAACGGAGTTTTGAAGGTGATCGGGAAGGTTATTTAGCGACGAGGAGGGAGGCGTCGACCCTCCGGCGAATGGCGGCCGCCTGGCGTTTGATCTCGAGGGGATTGAGCGTCAGCGGCCGTTTGTTTTCGACGGTGATGCGGCCTTCGATGACGACGTCCTGAACGTCTGAGGCCTTGAGGGTGTAGACGAGCATGGAGTAGGGGTCGTGGGCGGGCCAGGCGTTGGGGGAGTCAGTGGAGACGGTGATGAGGTCGGCGCGCTTGCCGGCTTCGAGTGAGCCGATCTCCTTGTCCATGGCGAGGGCGCGGGCGCCGGTGATGGTGGCCATTTCGAACATGGTGCGGGCGGGGAGGACGCGGGGGTCGCGGAGCTCTACCTTGGCGAGTTTGGAGGCGAGGTCCATCTCCTCGAACATGTTGAGGTCGTTGTTGGAGCCGGCGGGGCCGTCGGTGCCGAGGCCGACGGGGATGTTCTGAGCGAGCATGGTGGTAATGTTGGCGACGCCGGAGCCGAGTTTCATGTTGCTGGAGGGGCAGTGGGCGACACCGATGCCGCGGCGGCGGAAGGCGGCGAGGTCGTTGGCGCCGGCCCAGACGGCATGGGCGAAGAGGGTGTGGCCGCCGTCGAGGGCGCCGATGGACTCCAGGTAGAGGGTAGGAGTGAGATGGCCGTGCTGGAGGCCTGAATCGAGGTTCTCCTTCTGGGTCTCGGAGACGTGGATGAGGTAGGGAGTGGAGAACTTGTTGGCCAGGCGGCGGGCGGCCTGGAGGGTTTCGGCGGAGTTGGTATAGATGGCATGGGGCGCGACGGTGGCGGTGATGAGGGGATGGCCCTTGAAGCGCTGCATGAACTTCTCGGCGGCGGCGAGCGAGTCGGCCGGGGTTTTGTAGTCGGGGGCGGGGAAGCCGATGATGGTCTGGCCGAGGACGGCGCGCATGCCGGCCTTGGCGGTCTCTTCGGCGATGGCGTGCTCGAAGTAGTACATGTCGACGTAGGTGGTGGTTCCGCCGAGCATCATTTCGAGGACGGCGAGGCGGGCGCCGGCGCGGACGAACTCTTCGTCGACGTTGCGGGCTTCGGCGGGAAAGATGAAGCGCTGGAGCCACTGCTGGAGGTCGACATCGTCGGCGATGCCGCGCAGCAGGGCCATGGGGGCGTGGGTGTGGGTGTTGATGAGGCCGGGGGCGAGGATGGCGTCGGGACGATCAATGCGGCGGGGGGCCTGGAACTGCTTGTCGATCCCGGCGCGCGGGCCGACGGCGAGGATGCGGCCTTTGGCGATGGCGACGGCGCCGTTGTCGATGACGCGGCGTTGGGCGTCCATGGTGACGACCTTGCCGGCGGAGACGATGAGGTCGGCGGGGGCGGCCAGGAGAGAGGAGAAGAAGAGGAGGCTAATTGAGGAAAGTCGCATCGAAGGCGTGGGGGAGCAGGTCTTTGAGACGGAATGAAGCCGACTCGCCCTGCAGATTGAACAGGATGATTTCGAGATCGCCGCAGAGGTCCCAGAGGACCTGGCGGCAGGCGCCGCAGGGCGGCGTGAGCTTGGGGGTATCGGCGACGACGGCGATGCGGGTGAAGCGTTTGGCGCCTTCGGCGACGGCGCGGAAGATGGCGGTGCGTTCGGCGCAGATGGTGAGGCCGTAGGAGGAGTTTTCGACGTTGCAGCCGGCGAAGATGCGGCCGTCTTCGGCTTCGATGGCAGCGCCGACGAGGAAATGAGAGAAGGGCGCGTGGGCGCGGAGGCGGGCGTCGAGGGCGGCCTGGAGCAGGGGGGGCATGGTTACCCGCTCCCTGACGGTCGCGGCTCTGACGGTCGCGGGTCTGACGGTCGCGGGTCTAATTGCGGCAGGAGGTCTTCGAGCAGGCGGATCAAGCCGCCGGCGGCGGAGCGTCCGGTTTCGAGCACCTCCGCGTGGTTGAGTTCGTGTTGCATGCCGGCGGCCATGTTGGTGACGGTGGAGAAGGCCAGGACGCGGATGCCCATGTGGTTGGCGGCGATGGTCTCGGGGACGGTGGACATGCCGGCGAGGTCGGCGCCGATGGCACGGAGGTAGCGGATCTCGGCGGGGGTTTCGAAGCTGGGTCCGAGCAGGGCGGCATAGACGCCCTGGCCGAGAGGGAGGCCGAGGCGCTCGGCGGAGGCCAGGGCGCGGGCGCGGAGATCGGGGCAATAGGCGCGGGACAGGTCGGGGAAGCGGGGCCCGAGGGTGTCGTCGTTGGGGCCGCAGAGGGGGTTGGTCCCGGTGAGGTTGATGTGGTCGGTGATGAGGACGAGGAGGCCGCGGTGGTAGGCGGGATTGATGCCGCCGGCGGCGTTGGTGAGGATGAGGCGCTCCAGGCCGAGAGCGCCGAGGACGCGGACGCCGAAGGTGACCTCACGGGCGGACCAGCCTTCGTAGAGATGGACGCGGCCGCTCATGACGGTGACCGGGGCTCCGCCGCAACGGCCGGTGATGAGTTTGCCGCCGTGGCCGGGGACGGTGGGGACGGGCCAGCCGGGGATCTCGTTGTAGTCAATGGCGACCCCGCCGGATAGAGAGTCCGCGAAGGCGGCCTGGGCGGAGCCGAGCACGATGGCGGTGCGGGGCCATTCATGGATGCGGGACTTGAGGTATGCGACTGCCTGGCCGATCACAGCAGAACTCCGGCGATGCAGGCGGACATGAAGTTGGCCAGCGTGCCGGCCATCATGGCCTTGAGGCCCATGCGGGCGAGGTCGGACTTGCGGTTGGGGGCCAGGGCGCCGATGCCGCCGATCTGGATGGCGATGGAGGAGAAGTTGGCGAAGCCGCAGAGGGCGAAGGTGGCGATGACGAAGGAGCGCGGGTCAAGGGCGGCCTTGACCTCGCCGAGTTTGAGGAAGGCGATGAACTCGTTGAGGACCATGCGGGTGCCGAGCATGTCGCCGACGGTGGAGGCGTCCTTCCAGCTTACGCCGAGCAGCCAGGCGACGGGGGCGAAGACGATGCCGAAGAGCTTCTGCATGGATTCGGGGAACCAGGAGGCGAGGGAGTGGAGCCAGGCCATGCCGCCGTTGACCAGGGCGATGAGGGCGATGAAGGCGATGAGCATGCCGCCGATGTTGAGGGCGAGCTGGAGGCCGTCGCCGGCTCCGCGGGCGGCGGCGTCGATGACGTTGACGCCGGGCCTTTCGATCTCGACTTTGACATCGCCGGCGGTTTCCGGGGTGCCGGATTCGGGGACGAGGATCTTGGCAAGGAGGAGCGTGGCGGGGGCGGTCATGATGACGGCGGTGAGCAGGTGCTTGATGTCGACGCCGGCGATTTTGACATAGGCGGCCATGACGGCGCCGGAGACATGGGCCATGCCGCAGGTCATGACGGTGAAGAGTTCGGAGGGGGTGAGGTTGGCGAGGAAGGGGCGGATGGTGAGCGGCGCCTCGGTCTGGCCCATGAAGATGCTGGCGGCGACATTGGTGGATTCGGCGCCGGAGCAGCGCATGACGCGGTGCATGCCCCAGGCCATGGCCTTGATGACCACCTGCATGACGCCGAAGTAGTAGAGGATCGAGAAGAGGCTGGCGATGAAGATGACGATGGGGAGGACCTGGAAGGCGAAGACGACGCCGAAGGGTCCGCTCTTGATGCCGAGGGGTCCGAAGAGGAACTGGCTGCCCTGTTCGGCGTATTCGAGGAGGGCGTTGACGGCGACGCTGGCGGCCTGGAAGAGCAGACCGAAGTCGGTCTTGAGGACGAGGAAGGCGAAGGCGAACTGAAGGCCGAGCCCCCAGAAGAGGAGGCGGGGACGGATCAATTTGCGATCGGTGGAGAGCAGGTAGCAGAGGGCCAGGATGGCGACAAGGCCCAGCAGTCCAGTGAAACGGCCCATGAGGATCCGGCCCCCTCTTCGAGATGGATTAGCTGACGACTTCGAGGATGAGCTCGCGCGGTTCAGGAGCGCTGGTGGAGATGCGGAAGGCGTCCTCGACGCGCTCGGCGGCCTCGGCGAGGCGATCTTCGTTGGTGAAGTAGAGGCGGCAGAGGACTGCGCCGGCTTCGATCTTCTGACCGGTTTTGACTTCGAGGATGACGCCGACGGCGGGGTCGATGGAGTCTTCCTTGGTGTCGCGGCCGGCGCCGATCATGGAGGAGGCGAGGCCGATCTCCTCGGCGTCGATGGCGGAGATGTAGCCGCCGCGGGGCGAGTTGATTTCCAGCGCGCCGGAGGCGTTGGGGAGCAGGTCGAAGCGGTCGAGGACCTGCGGATTACCGCCCTGGGCGGCGATGGTCTCCTTGAGCTTCTGGTAGCCGGAGCCGTCGCGGAGCTTGGCGGCGGCGATGTCGCGGGCCTCTTCCAGGGTGGCGGCGACCTTGCCGAGATAGATCATGCGGGCGGCGAGTTCGAGCGAGATGCGGGTGAGATCCTCGGGGCCGGAGAACTGGAGGGTCTGGGAGACCTCCATGATTTCCAGGGCGTTGCCGATGGCATAGCCGAGGGGCTGGGTCATGTCGGTGATGAGGGCCTGGGCGCGCAGGCCGGCGCGGCGGGCGATGGTGGTCATCAACTGGGCGAGCTTGCGGGCGTCGACCTGGCGCTTCATGAAGGCGCCGGAGCCGACCTTGACGTCGAGCACGAGGCCATCGAGGCCCATGGCCAGCTTCTTGGACATGATGGAAGCGGCGATCAGGGCGATGGATTCGACGGTGGCGGTGGCATCGCGCAGGGCGTAGAGCTTGCCGTCGGCGGGCGTGAGGGTGTCGCTCTGGCCGACCACGGCGTAGCCGACCTTGTCGAGCACTTCCTTGAATTCGTCGGTGGAGAGGTTGGTGCGGAAGCCGGGGATGGACTCCAGTTTGTCCAGCGTGCCGCCGGTGTGGCCGAGGGCGCGGCCGGAGATCATCGGGACCTTGACGCCGGCAGCGGCGGCGAGGGGAGCGGAGATGAGACTGGTCTTGTCGCCGACGCCTCCAGTGGAGTGCTTGTCCACCTTGGGGCCGGGGATGGCGGAGAGGTCCATGCGCTCGCCGGAGGCGATCATGGACTCGACCATCGCGCCGACCTCCAGATCGGTCATGCTCTGGAAGTAGACGGCCATCAGGAAGGCGGAGATCTGGTAGTCAGGAATCTCGCCGCGGGTGTAGCTATCAACCAGCCACGTGATTTCTTCGGGTGACAGCTCTTCGCCGTTCCGCTTGCGCTGTATGAGGTCGACGGTTCGCATTATCAATCGCTTAGCGTAGCACCTTCAGACTACGGAAGTAAAGGAAGGCGGGCGTCAAAGGGAGGGGACAACGGGAGGCATGGGGAAGCGGTAGCGGCCGGCGAAGACTTCGGCGAACAGTGCGGTCAACTGGTCGTGGATGAGCGCGTTGGAAGCGGCGATGTGGGGCCCGAGGAGGTCGGCCGGGAGCCCCAGCATGTCGGAGGCGCGGCCACCGGCTTCGCGAATCAGGAGGAGGCCGGCGGCCATGTCCCAGGGGTTGAGGCCGAACTCCCAAAAGCCGTCGAGCCGTCCGCAGGCGACGTAGGCGAGATCGATGGCCGCCGAGCCGCTGCGGCGGATGCCGTGGGTGACCATGGCGGCCTGGTGGAAGAAGTGGACATTGACGTTCTCGTGCCGTTTGCGGGAGGGGAAGCCGGTGGCGAGCAGGGCGACGTCGAGCGAGGCGGCCTTGCTGACGTGAATGCGGCGGCCGTTGAGGAAGGCGCCACCGCCGAGTTCGGCGGTGAACATCTCCCGGCGGATGGGGTCGAAGATGACGCCGGCGATCATCTCGCCGGCGCGCTGGAGGGCGATGGTGACGTTGAAGGCGGGGTAGCCGTGGGCGAAGTTGGTGGTGCCGTCGAGGGGGTCGACATACCAGCGGTACTCGCTGGGACTGTCACGGAGGCCGCCCTCCTCGCCGAGAACGCTGTGGGAGGGGAAGTAGGAGTGAAGGCGCTCGACAACGAGCCTTTCGCTGGCGCGGTCGGCCTCGGTGACGAGGTCGAAGTCACCTTTGAGGTCGAAGCTGATGCCGCGCTCGAAGTGGTGGGCGAGCAGGGCGCCGGCCTGGCGGGCGATGTCAACGGCGGTTTCCAGGTAACTGGCCATGATGATGTGGTGGATGGCTACTCGTCGCCGAGCTCGGCGATGTACTTGATGTCGTGCTTGAAGATGAAGAGGTTGGCCCCGTTGTGGCGTGTGAGGCGGAGGAAGCCGGCGTCCCAGTATTCGATTGTGCCTTCGAATTCCTCGTCGTCGATGAGGGTGACGCGGACGAGGGTGCTGGCGGTCACGAGCTGCTTGAGGTACTCGGGTTCCTTGAAGGTCTGGGCGGGAGCTTTGGATTTGGCCAAGGGGAGTGGGGCTCCTTGAAGGACCATGGTAGCGCACCGTCAGGGAGTAGGAGCGGCGAAGTAGCCGTTGCGGGCCGAGACGGAGTAGCCGGGCTTGTTGACGGCCACGCGGACCTTGTGGAAAGGGTCTTTGGTGGCGGGCAGGTTTTTGGGATAGTAGCCGAGCAGGTACTGGGTGCGGAGGTCCTTGAGGATCTGCTGGAAGGACTCGCGCAACTCAGCGCTTTCGGAGGGGAAGAAGATCTTGCCGCCGGTCCAGTTGGTGAAGGTGGTGAGGGCGTTTTCTCCGCGCAGATTGCGGCCGGCGTCGCCTTTGACGGGGACGGTGAGGACGGCGTACATGACGGCGTTGGCGCGGTGGAGCATCTCCAGCGCCTTTTGGAAAGAGGTGGAGGAGATGGTATCGCCGCCATCGCTGACGACGACGACGACGCGGCGGCCGTCGCGGTGCTCCATCTCGTCGGCGGCGAGGAAGATGGCATCGTAGAGGGCGGTGGCGCCTTCGCTCTTCAGACGCGCGAGGCCGCCGGAGAGGCGGCCCAGGTTGCGGGTGAAGCCGGTTTGGAGGCGAACCTCCCAATTGAAGCTGTAGAGCGCGGCGGCATCCTGCGTGTTGCCATCATGCAGAAGGGTACTGAGGAACTTGTGGCAGGCGTCGATTTCGTAGCGGCTTTCGCGCTCGGTGGAGCGGCTGGTATCGACCATGAGGGCGACAGAGAGGGGCTGGGCGGTATTGCGCTCGAAGAGGGCGAGTTCCTGCTCGACGCCGTTGTCGGTGATGGAGAAGTCCGACTTGGAGAGGCCGCCGGCGAGCTGGCCCATCTGGTTCTTGACGGTGACGAGCATGCGGACGAGCTTCACGTCGACGCGGAAGACGGGGTCTTGCGCGAGGAGGGGGAGGCCGCCGAGAGAGGCGATCAGAGTTCTGCGACTGACGGGTCCCATGCCCCCTCCACCCACACTTCGCCGTCGGCGAAGTGCTCTTTCTTCCAGACGGGCACGAGTTTCTTCAGGCGGTTGATGCCCTCCAGGGCGGCGGCAAAGGCAGCGACGCGATGCGGCGCGGTGACCAGGACAACGACGCTGGCCTCACCGATTTCCATGCGCCCGAGGCGGTGGACGATCGCGATGCGGGTGATACGGGAAGTCCCGGCGATGTCGCGGCCTATGCGGGCCATGACTTCGACGGCCATGGGCTCATAGCCTTCGTAATCGAGGAAGAGCGTGCGGCGGCCGCCGGAGTTGTTGCGGACGACGCCTTCGAAGACGACGATAGCGCCATCTTCCGGCGTGAGGGCGCGGGCGCGCAGGGCGGGGATGTCGATGGGCCGGCGGGTGAGGGCAAAGAAGTGGCCGGCGGGATCTTCGAGGACGTGTGTGTAGGGACCCGTGCCGCCGCTGACCGGAGGCAAAAGGGCGATCTCGTCGCCGTCGCGCAGGGTCTGATCGCGGGCGGCAAACTGCTGATTGACGGCCACGACGATGCTGCGGCGAGCGGTGTCGAGGGGCGGGAAGGCGGAGGCGTAGTGATCGAACACCGCGCCGGCGGTGGCGCCTTCGGGCATCTCCAGCGAATCGGAGGCGCGGCCGGTGATGTCCTTCAACATGCCGAAAAAGAGTATGCGGATAGTCACGCTAAGCGTCATGGTAACAGACGCGCCGCGGAGGCCCGGCGTTGCGGATGGGTGCGCGACATGAATGTTGACCATGGTCGAGTCTTCTTTCTTGTGGCGTGTTGCCTAGCGTAGTGATACGCTAGATCACGGAGGTCCCATGAACGATACCCTCGCGACGCTGGAAGCCCGACGCGCCGCCACCCAA
>JACRBC010000106.1 GCA_016213245.1 Candidatus Solibacter usitatus
GCCACCGTCACCTTCCAGAACTACTTCCGCATGTACAAGAAGCTCGCCGGCATGACCGGTACGGCCGACACCGAGGCCGCCGAGTTCTCCAAGATCTATAACCTCGACGTCACCATCATCCCCACCAACATGCCCATGGTCCGCCAGGACATGAACGACGTCGTCTACCGCACCGAGCAGGAAAAGTGGCGCAACGCCGCCCAGGAGATCGCCGACCGCGCCACTACCGGCCAGCCCGTCCTGGTCGGCACCATCTCCGTCGAAAAATCCGAAAAGCTCGCCGCCATTCTCAAGAAGAACGGCGTCCGCCACGAAATCCTCAACGCTAAGAACCATGAGCGCGAAGCCTACATCGTCGCCCAGGCCGGCCGCTACGGCGCCGTCACCGTCTCAACCAACATGGCCGGCCGCGGTACCGACATCCTGCTCGGCGGCAACCCCGAGTTCCTCGCTCAGGAAGAGGTCCTCAAGCAGAAGCTCGTCGAGTCCCTAGTCGGTGAAGCCCCCGTCGTCCCCGACCGCGACTTCTACTACTTCCAGCGCGGCGACATGGGCTACCGCACCCCCGCCGCCCGCTATCAGGAGATCTACTCCAAATTCAAAACCCAGTGCCAGGACGAGCACGCCAAGGTCGTCGCCGCCGGCGGCCTCTGCATCGTCGGCACCGAACGCCACGAGTCCCGCCGCATCGATAACCAGCTCCGCGGCCGCGCCGGACGCCAGGGCGACCCCGGCGCCTCCCGCTTCTTCCTCTCCCTCCAGGACGACCTCCTCCGCATCTTCGGCGGCGACCGCATCCAGGGCCTCATGCTCCGCCTCGGCATGGAGGAGGACGTTCCCATCGAGTCCCGCCTCATCACCAAACGCATCGCCGCCGCCCAGAAGGCCGTCGAAGCCCAGAACTTCGCCTCCCGCAAGCACGTCAAGGAATACGACGACGTCATGGACAAGCAGCGCAAGGCCGTCTACGGCCTGCGCCGCCAGCTCCTCGAAGGCGCCGACATGAAGGAGAAGATCTTCGAGATCGTCGACGGCATCCTCGCCACCTTCATCGACGCCCGCTGCCCCGAGGGCGCCGATCCCTACAAGTGGGACCTCACCGGCCTCCAGACCGACATCAACTCCCAGTTCGGCCTCCGCTTCAATCCCGCCGACGTCGCCTCCATGACCCGCGACCAGATGGAGGAGTCCATCCTCGATCGCCTCCGCCTCCGCTACGACGAAAAGGAGTCCTCCGTCGGCCCCGAAATCATGCGCGAAACCGAACGCATGATCTGGCTCTCCGTCATCGACCAGCAGTGGAAGGACCACCTGCTCTCCATGGACCACCTCAAGGAGGGCATCGGCATGCGGGCCTACGGCCAGAAGGACCCGCTCATCGAGTACAAGAAGGAAGGCTTCCAGATCTTCCAGGAGATGATGGACCGCATCGAAGACGAGATGGTCCGCTTCCTCTTCTTCCTCCAGCCCGTCCCCGCCGGCGCCAATCCCCGCCGCCAGCTCGAAGCCGAGCCCGTGCCCGATCCCGAACGCGATCACTCCGCCAGGAAGTCCTTCGTGGACCTCACCCGCAACATCCAGCGCAAGAAGGAACGTGAGATGGAAATGCTCCAGTTCACCGGCGGCGAGACGTCATCCCAGCCCGCCGCCCAGGTGATCAAGGGCGATAAAGTCGGCCGCAACGATCCCTGCCCCTGCGGCAGCGGCAAAAAGTACAAAAAATGCCACGGCACCTAAGAAACAGGGGGACACACTTTAGTGTGTCCCCTGCACCCCGTCATTTGGGGACACACTTCAGTGTGTCCCCTTTGTCCCTCCTCCTCCTCCTCCTCTCCTCCGCCGCCTACGCCCAACTCTGGCCCGACCCCTGGCACGGCTCGGCTCGCACCTCCACCTCAGCCCCCCCCATCGCCGACCCCATGCTCTGGGCCGAGTACGGCGGCCAGGCCTCGGAAAAGGCCGTCTACAACGGCCCCGTCGGCAGGTTCTCCGCCACCGCCTGGCGCCTCGACGACTCCACCGCCGCCCTCGCCTGGTTCCAGGCCATCCGCCCCGCCAACTGCGCCTCCTCCTCCCTCACCGCCTGCGCCACCCCCGGCGCCCAGTTCGTCCTCCACCAGAACTACGTCCTCCTGTTCGAAGGCTGGCGCCCCCTCCCCGCCGAGCTCGCTGAACTCTACCCCCAGCTCCCCCGCCTCCGCTCCGGCGGCGGACTCCCCCTCCTCCCCGCCTACCTCCCCGAAAAGAACCGCGTCCGCAACTCCGAGCGCTACGTCCTCGGCCCCCATTCCCTCCAGCGCTTCCTCCCCGCCGTCCCCGCCGCCCTCGCCGGCCTCGAAGACGGCGTCGAAGCCCAGGTCGCCTCCTTCTCCTCACCCTCCGGCCCCGCCACCCTCGCCGTCTTCTACTTCCTCACCCCCCAACTCGCCATCCTCAAGGCCCGCGAGTTCGAGAAACTCCCCGGCTTCGCCGTCAAACGCACCGGCGCCTTCGTCGCCCTCGCCTCCCCCAGCCCCTCTTTTGCTGCAACCATACTTAGAAGTATTGAATCGCAGTCCGAGTTCGTCTGGAATACCCCTGGAAAGCTCCCCGAGATGCCCAACGTCGCCGGCATGCTCGTCGCCATCGCCGAGCTCACCGGCCTCCTCCTCATCGCCTGCGTCGCCGGAGGCCTCGTCTTCGCCTTCTTCCGGGCCTACTTTCGCAACCGCCGCATCCGTTTGGCCGGCACCGACTCCCCTTTTACCTTCCTCCACGTGCCCGACTGATCCCCCGTCGCCTAAAGCCCTCTGATTCTCCACCTTAGGGGCTTTCCCCCCTCTCCCCAACGTCGCCCGCGGGCCCCTGAGATCACGCCTCTCCCACTCTGTCAAGAGGTATAAATTCTTTTATTATCAATGAGTTAGAGGTTGTTTGAGTTCTTCCAGTTTTTCACTTGACTGGGCCTCCCAAAGGCTCTACGCTCAAATCAAATACAGATTTTACGGTAGCGATACCGTCGAGTCTGTTTCTCCCATTGAACATCAGAGCGAGGGCCTACTCCTTCGAGTAGGCCCTTCGCTTGTCCGGCTATGGTGGTGTGCTAGCCTGAGTGTTGCGGAGTCCTTCCACCCCTCGTATGTCCGACAAAAAGCTACAAGTTATACCTCTCGGTGGCCTCGGCGAGTTCGGCATGAACTGCATGGCCCTCCGCTACGGCGACGACATCATCGTGCTCGACGCCGGCATGATGTTCCCCGACGCCGAGCTCCTCGGCGTCGATATCGTCACCCCGGACTTCGCCTATCTTGAGGAGAACCGCGAGCATGTCCGCGCCCTCCTCCTCACCCACGGCCATGAGGACCACATCGGCGGCATCCCCTTCCTCCTCACCCAGCTCAACATCCCCATCTACGGCACCGCCTTTACCCTCGCCCTGGTCGAACGCCGCCTGGAAGAGCATGAACTTCTCGACGAGGCCGAACTCCACCGCGTCAAGCCCGGCCAGAAGATCAGCATCGGCCCCTTCTCCATCGAGTTCATCCACGTCACCCACTCCATCGTCAGCGCCATGGCCCTGGCCATCACCACCCCGCTCGGCGTAGTCATCCACACCGGCGACTTCAAGGTGGACCCCACCCCCACCGACAACGTCCTGTTCGACCTCCACACCCTGGCCGAGTACGGCAAGCGCGGCGTCCTGCTGCTGCTGTCGGACTCCACCAACGTCGACCGTCCCGGCTATACCGCCTCCGAACGCGCCGTCCAGCCGCGCTTTGAGGAGATCTTCAACCGCGCCGAACGGCGCATCGTCATCGCCTGCTTCTCCAGCTCCATCCACCGCTTGCAGCAGATCCTCGACCTCTCCGCCGAGATGGGCCGCAAGGTCGCCTTCATCGGCCGCAGCATGCTGTCGGCCACCGAGATCGCCCATGGCCTCGGCCTGCTGCACATCCCCGACAACATCCTGCTGCGCCCGCAGGATGTCATGAGCGCCGCCCCGCACAAGGTCGCCGTCGTCGTTAGCGGCACCCAGGGCGAGCCGATGTCGGCCATGAGCCGCATCGCCGTCGACAACCACAAGAGCCTCTCGCTGGAGCGCGGCGACGTGGTCGTGCACAGCGCCCGCATCATCCCCGGCAACGAGAAGTCCATCGGCCGCATGATGAACCACATCGCCCGCCGCGGCGCCGAGGTCGTCGCCGGCTCCATGAGCCCGCCCATCCATGTCTCCGGCCACGCCTCCCAGGAAGAGCTGAAGCTGATCCTGAACCTCGTCCGCCCGCGCTACTTCGTCCCCATCCACGGCGAGTACTGGCAGATGTCCAAGCACGCCGCCATGGCCTCGCACCTCAGTTCCTACGGGCTGGAGGAGACCTTCGTGCTCGAAACCGGCCAGAGCCTGGAAATCGACACCCGTGGCGCGCGCAAGGGCGAGAAGATCACCGTCGGCCGCGTCTGCATCGACTCCGGCACCATCGACGAAGTGGTGGAGGACATGGTCATCCGCGACCGCCGCCACCTCTCCGAGGACGGCTTCGTCATCCCCATCATCGCCATCGACAAGCACACCGGCAAGTGCGAGGGACTCCCCGAGATCGTCTCCCGCGGTTTCGTCTCCTTCGAGGAAGGTTCCGAGCTCATGGGCGGCGCGCGCCAGATCGTCGCCCGCACCCTGGAGACCTCGTCCCGGGAGGAGCGCACCGACTGGGGCGTCATGCAGGAGAAGATCCGCGCCGACCTCAAGCGTTACTTGAACAAACAGACGCAACGCCGTCCGCTGATTATGCCTGTCATTCTTGAGGTGTGACGGGTGGCGGTGGACGTTGAGGACGCGTCGGGCTATCGCGGGCAGGCCGACCAACTCCTGACCCCGTCCTCGTCCGTCGAGCTGGCCGCGCTGCTGGCCCAGGCCTCCGGCGCCGGTACGCCCGTCACCGCCTGGGGCTCCGGAACAGGCATCACCGGCGGCTGCTGCCCGTCTCAAGGCTGGCTCATCTCGCTCGACCGCTTCCGGAAGTTGGACGTGGGGCGGGGAAGCGCCTGGGTCGGCGCCGGCGTTCCGCTCAAGGACCTCCAGACGGCCGCCGCGGCCACCGGGCAGTTCTACGCGCCGGATCCCACCGAGTGGTCGGCCTCCATCGGCGGCAACATCGCCACCAACGCCTCCGGCTCGCGCAGCTTCCGCTACGGCTCAACGCGGCGGCACCTGCTCGCTCTCACCGTGGCGCTGATGGACGGCTCCGTCCGCACCTGGCGCCGCGGCGAGAAGCTCGACTTCCCTTACGCGCCGCTGCCCGCCCCGGCCACCACCAAGAACACCGCCGGCTATTACCTGCCGCCGGAGGCCGAGTGGGTGGACCTGCTGTGCGGCAGCGAAGGCACGCTGGGCATCGTCCTGGAGGCCGAGGTAGCGTTGCTGAAGCAGCCGGCGCAAATCCTCTCCGGCGTCGTCTTCTTCGACGATGACGCCCTGGCGCTGGAGGCCGTGGACGCCTGGCGCGGCGTCTCCCAGCTCCGCATGCTGGAGTACATGGACTCGCCCTCCCTGGGCTTCCTGCGGGGGCCGTACGGGGATGAGATCCCGCCGGCCGCCCGGGCCTGCCTCATGGTCGAGCAGGAGCTGGACGGCCTGCCAGGAGAGCCGCTGGACCAGTGGTTGGAGCGGCTGGAGCACGCGCGCGCCCTGGAAGACTCCTGGTTCGGCGAGACCGCGCGCGACCGCGAGCGCTTCCGCGCCTTCCGCCACGCCCTGCCGGAACAGGTGAACGCCCGCGTGCGGCAGAACGGCTTTCAGAAGCTCAGCTCGGACTTCGCCGTGCCCATCGGGCGCAACGGCGAGATGCTGCGGTTTTACCAGCAGACTTTACTTGAGGAGTTCTCAGGCAAGTTCACCATTTATGGCCACATCGGCGATGCCCATGTGCACGTGAATGTGCTCTCGGAATCGGAGCGCGACTACGACCGCGGCCGCCAGTGGATGCTCTCGGCGGCACGCCAGGCCGTCGCGCTGGGGGGCACTGTGAGCGCCGAACACGGCCTGGGGAAGCGCAAGGCGCACTTCCTGCCGCTGATGTTCAGCCAGGCCGAGATCGAGTCGATGAAGGCCGTCAAACGCCGCCTGGATCCCCAGTGGCTGCTCGGCGCCGGCAACATCTTCCCCGGCGGGCTGGAGAGTTTTCAGATGTAGTATAGACAGCTCTGGCGAAGTGTCTGCTGGAAAGAAGATGGCGAAAGCCGACACGGATATGACCTGGCGCTACGGACGGGCCCCGCAAGGCCAACGCGCACGCGCAGGCACGCCCGCAGGCCGCTGGCGTACGCTGACCATCTTGGGTGCGATTCGCCGTTCCGGATGGGCCGCCACGATGACCATCGAGGCTGCCACCGATGGTGAGATCTTTTTGGCCGACCTGGAGCAGGTGCTGTGCCCGCAACTGGAGCCCGGCGACGTCGTGGTGCTGGATAACTTGGCGGCCGCACAAGGTCCGGGGCGTGCGCGAACGCATCAAACAGCGGCTGCGCACCGCCATTGCCCGTTCCCCGTTCGCGCTGGATCAATGCCTCGCCGAAGCCCTGGCCGCAGTGACTCCACAGAACGCTCAGGCTTGCTTCCGCCACTGCGGCTACGGTCTATGATTTATCTGAGGCACGGCCCCTACTGATGCCTGAACGGGGCCGGCTTGCGCTCCAGTTCCTTGGGAAATTCCGCGGCCTTGGAGCGCTCCGGGTTGCGCAGGGCCTGCTGCCCGCCGCGGTCGGGCTGCAGCGGGATGTTCATGCCTCCGGTTTGCGCCAGCACCTCGAAGAGGCGCGTCCGCATTTCTCGAATCAGCGGCTGGTGTTGCTCGCTGAGGATCAGGTTGCGGCTCTCCAGCGGGTCCTCCTGCAAGTCGTAAAGCTCGTCGAGGTCCCAGATGCCCTGGTAGCGGATGAATTTGTAGCGGTCGCCGCGCAGGGCGTGGATTGTGGGAGTCTGCGGGAAATTGCGCTCCCAGTAGTACTCGTAGAGCAGCTCTTTCCGCCACTCGGTCTGGCGGCCCTGCGCCAGAGGCAGCCAACTTCCGCCGTCCAACCCGCCGGGCCGCGGCGCACCGCAGACGTCCAGCACGGTGGGCATGATGTCGAGGTTGGCCACGATCTGGGGCACTGTCCGGCCGCCTTCGAATAGTTCGGGGCAGCGCGCGAGCAACGGTACCCGCATCGATTCCTCGTAGGCGGTCCGCTTGTCGATGAGGCCGTGCTCGCCGAAGGCGAAGCCGTTGTCGCCCATGTAGATGACCAGCGTGGAATCGAGTTCACCGCGCCGCTTCAGCTCATCGAGCACCTGCCCAATGCTGTCATCGACGCCCATGAGCGTCTCGGCGTACTTCTTGTAGTACTCGCCGATGTCGAGCGTGGAGTGATACGGATAGTCGACGCCGTGCCACGAGTTGCGCTGGTTCCGCACCCACATGGGGCGGTGCTGAGCCATCTCGCCCGTGGCCGCCATGGTAGGGGGATAGACGAACTTCGCGTCTTTGTAGCGCCCCTTGTGGCGCGGCGCCGGCTCAAACTGGGCGTGCACGGCTTTGTGTGAGAGGTACATGAAGTAGGGCTGGTCTTTCGGCAGCGACCGCATCCACTCCAGCGAGTAGTTGGTGAGTTCATCGGTGATATGCCCCTTTTGCGGGACATTCCTGCCGTTGACATTGATGCCGTTGGGCGACGGCAGGTAGCTACCCTGTCCGCGGAAGCTGACCCACTGATCGAAGCCCGGCTTTGGCTCATCGGTCTCGGCGCCCATGTGCCACTTGCCGAAGAACGCGGTCTTGTAGCCGGCCTGTTGCAGATGGGACGGGAAGAACGTCGTGCCCGCCGGAATGGGCGTGTTGTTGTCGACGATCTTGTGTTTGTGAGCGTAGACGCCGGTGAGGACGGAGGCCCGGCTCGGGCTGCACAGGGCCGTGGTCACGAAGGCGTTCCGGAAGTGGACGCCTTCCCGTGCCATGCGGTCCATCTGCGGAGTCTCCAGCCACGGTTGGGCCTTCATGAAACCCATCGCGTCGTAGCGGTGATCGTCGCTCAGGATGTAGATGACGTTTCGCCGCCTGGCGCTCTGACCACGCGCCGCCACGGTTCCGGCGGCCATCGATGCCAGCAATTCTCTACGGTTCATTATGGTTGCCTTTTTCGGCGTATGTCCCAACTACCAGATCAGCTTGAGACCGAACTGGAGGTTGCGCGGGGTGGCCGCTCCTGTGATGACGCCGAAGCTGGCTGTGCCCAGCACGTTGCCCGGCGCGTTGAATCGCGGCGTGTTGGTGAAGGTGAACGCTTCAAAGCGGAACTGTAGCCGCAGATGCTCCAGCAGTTGGAAGTTCTTCAAAGCGGAGAAGTCCCAATTGAACTGTGAGCGCCCACGCAGAATGTTTCGTCCGGCGTTGCCATAGGTAAAGTTGGCCGGGCGGATAAATGCGTCCACGTTGAAGTCGCGCTGCAGGGTGCGCGCACCGCTGTAAGCGGAGCCGGCGATATTGGGGCGCTGCACCACGGTGTAGGTGCCGGTGTTGGCCGGATTGCCCTGCACGGTGGGGTTATAGGGGACGGCGGACGCCAGGGTGACGATGGAGCCGACGCTCCAGCCGCCGAGGATTCCGTTGACGACGGCCGGGGACGCCGCCATGTAGGGCCGCCCCTTGCCGAATGGCAGGTCATAGAGGACCGAACTGACGAAGCGGTGCGGGATGTCCTGATTGTCGACGGAGCGCTCGGATCTCAGATTGAACAGGTTTTGAAAGCCGCAGCCCGTGGTGTTGCCTTGCACCGCGCTGCCGCATGTATCGCCAATCGTCTTGGACCAAGTGTAAGACGATAGCACCGTAAAGCCCTGCGAGAAGCGCTTTTCCACTTTGGCGATCATGGCGTGGTAGATGGAATTGCCGTCGTAGCGGTGGCTGTAAACAGGGCCGAGCGGCGACGCAACGATACCCGTGCCAGGGATCGCCAGGCGGGTGTAGGTCCGCTTGGCGTCGATGCTGCCAGGGCCCGCGGGAGAGAAATTAGCGTCGTATTGCCGGACCAGATGCAAGCCCCGGGAGCCGGAGTAGCCGATATCCACCAGCCAGTCCTGGCCGAACTCGCGTTGGATGTCGAAGTTCCACTGATGGGCGCTGGACATCTTCGGATGGCGCTCATAGGAGGAGAACTGCAAGCCGGTGGCCTTCGACAAGTCGGTGGCGCCGGGGGGCGGTCCCGTGGAGAGCCGGACGGCAGGCGTCGTGGACGATCCGGTGAGGGTGACGCCATAGGCGAAGGGCGCGTTGCCGATGAGGAACTCACTGTCGCCCATGTTCTCCATGTAGGCGTAGAAGAGCCCGTAGCCGGAGCGGATGACGGTCTTCTCGCTCAGTTTGAAGGCAAAGCCGAGGCGCGGCATGAAGTTGTTCTTGTCGGTGGCGACCAGGGCCCGGTCGTAGCGGGAGCCGTCGCCGCGCGCGTAGACAAGGGTCGCCTGGCCCGGCGTGGTGTCGATGTCGAAGATACCCATTTTGTTGTACTTCTCGTACCAGGGCGGGGACACCTCGTGGCGGATGCCGAGGTTGATGGAGAGGCGGTTATTCAGCTTCCAGTCGTCCTGCACGTAGAGACCCAGGTTCCAGGCGCGCATCGACACCGTTACAGGCGACTGCCAGCTCCACTGGTTGGAGAGTCCCAGGAGAAAGTCGGACGCGCCATCGCCGGAGTACGCGCCATTGAAGTTGTAGGTGCCGAGCGTGTTGCGGATGTTGTAGATCGGGTTTTGCGAGCGGAGCAACGAGGCGCCGGTCTTAATGGTATGCCGGCCTCTGATCCAACTCAGGTCGCCGCTGACCTGCCGGTTCTGCGAATTGCGATCCACGGGGTTGTTGGCGCCGATGCCCAGGGCGCGGTAGCCGGTGATGTTCATCTGCGAGAATCCGCCGTCCGGCACATCGCTTGCACCGGGGATGCCGAACTCCTTGTTGAAGTTGCGGCCCATTGCCGAGGCGGGGTTGTCGCGTTTGAAACGGGCATAGTTCCACCCGGCGCGGACGCTCATGATGAGGCTTGGCGTGAAGATGTGGTTCCAGCCGGCGCCCGTGTTGTAGCCCTCTGTGATGTAGTCCAGATTGCCGCCGCCGTAGGCCGGCGCGGGAAGACTGGGCGTATCCGGCAGGAAGGTATCGTGCCGGCTGAAGCGGAAGAAGGCGTTGTCCGCCGAGCCGATGTTCTGATCGGCTCGGACGTCCCATTTGTCCACATCCTGCCGGCGCGGGGAGAGATAGGTGAAGTTGTTGGCCAGGTTCGCCGTTTGCGGCGAGGGGTAGAGTTTGGCGAGGTTGGCCGACACCGGATCGAGCCGCGACGAGGGGATGACGTTACCGGGGAACTGCTGGCCGGTGGCGGGATCGATGATCCTCTTGGTCGAGGGCAACTCAGAAAAGTCTCCGCCGCGCATGCGGAGCGTCGGGAGGGTGTTGGCGACAGTCGCGGTCTCGCGAATGCGCCCGCTTTCGAAGTCGCCAAAGAAGAAGGTGCGGTTCCGGCCGTTGTAGAGTTTGGGGAGGATCACGGGACCACCGAGCGACATGCCGTACTGATTGCGCTTGAACGGCGGCTTGGCGGCGGCCGTGGGCGTGAAGAAGTTCTTTGCGTCAAAGACTTCGTTCCGGACGAATTCGAAGGCGGTGCCGTGCAGGTCGTTGGTTCCGTTCTTGATGGTGAGGTTGACCACGGCGCCCATGCCGCGGCCATACTCCGCGGCGTAGGCGCTGGTCTGCACCTTGAACTCCTGAATAGCGTCGATCGACGGCTGCACCATTTCGGCGCGCCGCCCGGCTGCGGCCAGTTCGACCGAATTGTTGTCGAGGCCGTCCATGATGTAGTTGTTTTGGCTCACGCGCTGACCGCCCGCCGAGAAGCCGCCGATGCGGGATCCGGGGGCCGACTGCACGGCGCCGCCGGACATCAGCGCGAGGTCGATGTAATTTCTGCCGTTGAGGGGCATGTCGACAATCCTCTGGTTGTCGATCACCTGGCCCTGTGAGGCCTCCACCGTATTCAGCCGGCTGACGGAGGCCTTGACCTCGATTTGCTCGTTGACGGCGCCCACCTCCAAGGTGAAGTTCAGCTCAGCCCGCTGATCCACGGCCAAGGCGATGCCTCTCTGGGAGACAGGCTTGAAGCCGGCGTGCTTCAACTGCAGCTCATACGAGCCGGGCTGCAGAAGCGTGATGGTAAAGAGGCCGGACTCATTGGACTGCACCTGGCGTTCGGCGCCGGTGGCCGTGTTGCGACTGACGACCTCCACACCGGGGACGGTGGCGCCGCTGGGGTCGGTCACCCTACCGGCGATCTGGGCGGTCTGTCCAAAGGCGCCGGCGACGGACAGGAGTACCGGGAGGAACTTGAAAAGACGCATGGCGTTTGATTATCCCTTGGAACATAATGGTTGCATAGGTGAATTCTCTGTGCCAGAACGGTGATTCACAGGCAGAAGTTGCACTGGAGCAAGCATTTGGCGGCAGACGTGACAACGGGGATCACGCCGGAGCAGGAGGCGCTGGTGCGCCGCATCTCCGGCAGCCGGACCCTGGGCAGGGCCGCGCGGTTGCGCAAACTGCTGGTTGACATCGTCGCCCATGCGGGCACGCCCGAGGAACTGACCGAACAGCACATCGGGATTCGCGTGTTCGGCCGTGGAGACGGCTACAACCCCGCCGACGACAATATCGTCCGCGCCTCGGCCCGGCAACTCCGGTCCAAACTGAAGGAGTACTTCGAGACCGAGGGCCGGAACGAGACCATGGTCCTGGACATCCCGAAGGGCGCCTATTTGCCGGTCTTCAGTCCACCGATTCCCGAAGCGCGGGCTCCAATCCATGACGCCTCGCTGCCTTGGCGGTGGATCACGCCGATGACCGTGCTGGTGGTTTTCACGAGTTGGCTGGCGGTGGACAACGCGCGCTTGCGAACTCTCTCGATTGAGCCCGACACGCTGATGGGCCAGTTTCTGGCTGCCAGTCCCGGCCCAGTCCGCTTTGTCCTCACCGATTCGGCCTTGCCGCACATGAATACCATTCTTGGTGGGCCGCCGGCGCTGGAGCAGTATTCCAGCCGCGCGTTCATTCCTGAAGGGGAGCGCATTGCCGGTCAAAACCCGACGCTCAGCCGGGTCTGGCGAGGCCTGCTCGACCGCCAGATTACGTCGCTGGCCGATGTGGGCGTCCTCGCTCGGCTCTTGCAGACCCACCCGTCGTCCGCGCGAAGGATCGAGCTGCGGCATGCGAAGCATGTCCGGACGCGTGACTTCAAAACGGGCCACTTCATCATCACTGGAAGTCACATAGCGAATCCTTGGGCGGCACTGTTCGAACCGGGACTCGACTTTGTTCCGGACCGCGGGATGATCGTCGATCGACACCCGCCGAGAGGCGCGCCGTCCGAATATAGAATGGATGTCCCCCCGCGGCGGGATTGGGCGGTGGTCGCCTGGGTTCGGAATTTGACTGGAACGGGCTCTGTGCTCATGGCGTCAGGCATCCGATTCGAGGGGACTGAAGGAGCCGGCGAGTTCCTTCTCAGCTCCGACGGCCTGGCGGAGGCGCGCAGATTGCTGCAGGTGGCGCCGGGAGCGGCGTTTCCCTCCTTTGAGCTCCTGCTCGAGACTTCCTCCATGGAGGGCACGGCGAAGGCATCGCGCATCGTGGCCTGGCGGCGGCATGAGGGATCGTTCGTCGCGCGCGTTCGATAGAGGCGAGTCACAACACTATTTCAGTCCAGATCGAGACTGCCAAGGGGGTCCGTGGAAAGCGCGGGCTACCGCCGTCTTGACGGGTGCATGGCCCGCCAGGCGGCCATCGACCGCGCCAGGTTCTCCTCCAGGCCGCCCTTGACGCTGTAGCTCTGGAGCGCGACCGGGCCGCGGTATCCCGCCTGGTCGAGCACCTTCAGGAAGCCCGCCACGTCGTAGTCGCCGCGGTCGAGCCGTTCGAGCCCAGCCACGCCTCCATTCCTCGTGATGCCGTTGATGCTGGCGAGGTAGATGTGGGGCAGCGCCTCCCGGATCAGGCGGGCCATGTCGAAGTCCTCGCCGCCGCAGCGGCTGAGGTGGAACGAGACGGTGTGAAACAGGTTCAGCGCCGTCCCCACGTTGGGGCGCCCGGCCTTGGCCCCGACTTTGGCCCCGGCCTTGGCCCCGGCTTTGGCCCCGGCTTTGGCCCCGACTTTGGCCCCGGCTTTGGCCCCGACTTTGGCGATGATGCGCAGGGCATCAGCCGTGGTCTCGACGTAGAAGCCCACGTGAGGATAGAGGCAGACGCGCAGGCCGTGGCGCGCGGCCACCTCGGCCACCTGCCTGACGTTGTCGACAGCGCGCTGTTCGGCCTCGGGGCCGTGGCCCTGCACGGTGAGCATCAGCATGGTTTCGCGGCCGGCGAGCTGGCGGGCGGCCTCCGGGATGCCCTCTTCGACGGCCGGAGTGCGTCCGTCGGCGTAGGAGTGCACGTAGACGCTCAGCAGCCGCAGCTTCCGCGCGTCCAGCGCTTTGAGCATCTCGGGGATGCGGGCCGTGCCGGTGTAGATCCCCATGCCGGCGTAGCCGGTGCGCTGGAGCAAGGCCGCCTGCTCGTCGAAGGGCAGCTTCTGGTCGCGGCCTGTGCCGTTGTCGAAGGCGAAGAAGTCCGCCGGCAGGCCCTGGGCCAGGCATGCGGCGGCGGCCAGCAAGCTAAGCGCGGCCAGGCGCGCGGATGGGCGTATCGATGTAGTCATTGGCCGCCTTGTCGTTGGTGAAGCGTTCTTTCGCGGGGTCCCACTCCAGCCGGCGGCCGGTATGGATGGCGATGTGGCCGAGGTGGCAGAGGGACGTCGTGCGATGGCCTACTTCGGCGTCGGCCATGGTCTGGCCGCGCGAGCGGACGGCATCGATGAAGTCCTGCTTGTCGGTCTTGCGCGGCAGGGTGATCCAGTTGGCCCCGGAGGGCGGCGCCAGAATCGAGGGCTTGCTGGCCTCGATCCTGCCGGTGTCGTCGGCGAAGATCCAGCCTTCGGTGCCCTCAAACCGGACGGAGGGCTTGTCGATTTTGTAATAGAGCTGGACGCCATTGGCGTAGCGGTAGCGGACCTCGAAGTCGAGCAGGACGTTCCAGAAGCTGTCGGGCCCGGGGTAGACGCCGCGGCCCTCGATCTCCACCGGCCCGGTGCGGTCGGTCCCGTTGCCGGACTGGGCGATATCGTTCAAATGCGTGCCCCAGTTGGTGACCATCCCGTCGCAGTAGTCGAGCTTCCGCATCCAGCCCGGCCGGTCGTAGGAGTGCGGCTTGTGGACGCGGATCTCGGTATAGGGTGCGCGCGGCGCCGGCCCTTGCCAGCGCTCGTAGTCGAGCTCCGGCGGGACCGGCATATCGGGCGGCATCGGGCAACCGACGTCGCCCTTGGGCACTCCGGTGCGAATGGTGTGGAGTTTGCCGATTCGCCCGTTGAGCACCGCTTCGCGGGCCTGGTGGTAGTGCGGCTTGGTGCGGTACTCGCTGTCGGTGCGAAAGACTCGTTTGTGCTTGCGGACCAGGTCGGCGAGCTGGCGGCCCTCGCCGATGGTGCGGGTAAGGGGTTTCTCACACGACACGTCCTTGCCCGCCTGGACGGCCGCGATCGACATGGGCACGTGCCAGTGATCGGGCGTGGAGATCATCACGGCGTCGATGGAGGGGTTGGCGAGGAGCTCCCGGAAGTCGCGGCAGGTCCTGGCGGAGGGGACCTTCTGGGCGGCCTGCTCCAGACGCCACGAGTCGACGTCGCAGAAGGCCGCCACCTGGACCTCCGGCATCGCAAGGAACTGCTTCAGATTCACCTGGACGGCCTGGCGGCCGACGCCGATCATGCCGACGTGGACCCGGTTGGAGGGCGCGTTGCGGCCAAAGACCGAAGCGGGAACGATGAGCGGCGCGGCGCCCAGAAGGAGGCCGCGGCGGGAGAAGCGAGTGTTTTCAGGCATACTGTTCGCTCAGAAGTACAGTTTGAGGGCGAAGCGGAGCTGGCGTTCGCCGCTTGCGCCAAGGATCTCGGTATAGCCGTTCAGAGCGCGAATGCTGTTGTCGGCGTTGCGCGTGGCGCCCGAGGCGGTGGCGCCGGGCGTGCCGAACTGCGGCGTGTTGGTGACGCCGAACGCTTCGGCGCGGAACTGGAGGCGGAAGCGTTCGGTGATGCGGAAGTTGCGGAACAGGCTGGTGTCCAGGTTGAAAAACCCCGGACCGCGCAGGATGTTGCGGCCTGCGTTGCCGAAGCGGACGGCAGTGACAGGCATGAAGGCCATGGGGTCGAAGTAAGAATCGTTGCGCCCGTGGCCGCCCAGGATGGTCACCTTGGCGACGACCTGATCGGCGGTCTGGGTATTGCCGGGGGAGTTCACCGAGGTGCCGGCGGTGCCGACGGTGAAGGGGGCGCCGCTCATGCGGCTGAGGATGCCGTTGATCTGCCAGCCGCCGGCCAGCAGCGAGGGGAGGCCGGTGGCGGCCCATTTCTTGCCTTTGCCGAAGGGCAGGTCATAGATGCCGAAGATCTGAAGGTTGTGGGCACGGTCGAAGTTGGCCGGAGCGCGGTTTCGCTGCCACATAGCGGGCCAGGGCCAGGAGAGGCCGGAGTCGTTGTTATCGGCATAACCGAGGGCCTTGGAGAAAGTATAGGCGAGGCCGATCTGGGCGTCGGGGTTGAGACGGCGGTTGAGCTGCGTTTGCAGCGCGTTGTAGGAGGCGGTGTTGAAGGGGGCCATCATGTTGATGTTGGCAATGCGGCCCCATTGCGGGAAGAGCGCGCGGATGTTGTTGCCGCCGCCAACTCCCTGGGCGGCGTTGATGTTGATATTGGCGGTCTGGCGGATGGCGCGTGTGCCGACGTAGGAGGCCTGGACGTTAAAGCCGGCGGGGATCTCGCGCTGCACGGTGAAGTTGAAGGACTGGAGGTAGCCGCGATTGTAGACCGTGGGCCAGGTCTGGGTGCCGACGGCCTTGGGCAGGTCGATAGTGCCTTTGCTGATGTCGGGGCCGGCGATTTCGGGGATGCCGGTTCGCATTGTCCCGGCGGCCTGGAAGGTGGTGGCGCCGGAGTATTGGGTGGAGATGGCGGCGGGGTAGGCGTCGCGCATGTAGCGGAAGGAGTTGGGGTCCACACTGATGCCGTAGCCGGCGCGCAGGACTGTCTTCTCGTTCAGGCGATAGGCGAGGCCGATGCGCGGGGCGAGCTGGCCTTTGCCGACATCGACGCCCACATTGGTGGGGACTCCCCCGACGCCGCCGATGTAGACCTTGTCGGTAATGGGGTCATAGCGTTCGCCGCCGCGGTGATCGCGGGTGGCGAAGGGGTAGTACTCATAGCGCACGCCATAGTTCAGAGTCAGCTTGCGGGTGACCTGCCACTGGTCGCGCGCATAGAAACCGAAGGAGGGCATGCGGACGGCGGCCGGATTGACGTACTGCAGGTCTTTGCCGAGGCCCTGGGCCAGGCCGAGCATCCAATCGGCCCAGCCGTTGTAAAGCGTGGGGGCGGCGCCGCCGTTGAGGGCGGTGAGGCCGCCGGTGAAGCTGAAGCCGCCGCGCGGACCGAATGCCGCCTGGGGCTGGAAATGGTTGATGGTGTAGTAGGAGTATTCAGCGCCGAAACGGAACGAGTGCGCGCCCTTCATCCAGCCGAGGTTTCCGGCCGCCACGTACTGGTTGTCACGGAACAGGAAGGGATTGGAGGGATTGGGGTTGCCCACGGAGGAAAACCCGCTGATGAGCAGACGCGGGTAGCCGCCCTGAAGTCGATCGGGACCGTTGGTGCCGGGGATCTTCAGCTCCTCCAGGCCGTAGTTCTTGTCGATGTCGATGTTCTGGGCGCCCAGGCGCTGCCGGGTGAAGCCGACATTGGCGTCGAGCAGGACGCGCGGCGTGAGTGTGTAGGTGCCACCCACCGATGCGCTTTGAACCCGCCCGGGGGCGAGGCCCGGCTGGCCGCCGGCCAGGGCGTCGCCGCCGGCCGCGCCCAGCGAGGGCGGGTCGAAGATGCGGCTGGGCGAGATGCTGTAACGGCCGAACATCGACGACTTGTCGGTGGGGTTGTAGTTCACCTTGACGTCGAAGTTGTCGCGGTTGAATTCATAGGTGCCGGTGGCCAGGTAGTTGTTCGGAAAGGCGGTCTGGTTGGGTGTTGGCAGCTTGCCAGTCATGATGACGGCGGCGGGGTCGAAGCGGCTGGAGGGGATGCGCGAGTTGGGAAAGAGGCTGCGCCCCGTGCCGTTGGGATTGCCGGTGAGGGGGTCGAAGATAGCCGCTCCGGAACCGGTGAAATCGCCCTGCTTCAGCAGGTCGTTGGGGATTGTGCGGAAGGCTGCGGCGGCGGTGCGCCTGGTGGTGCGCTCCCAGTCGGTGAAGACGAACAGCTTGTTCTTGACGATGGGCCCGCCGAACGTGCCGCCGAACTGGTTGAGGATGTTCTTGGGCGGCTGGTTGGGGTCGCCGCTGCACGAGTAGAGGCAGTAGAAGTAATTGCGCGCTTTCATGCGGCTGTTGTTGTGGAACTCGTGGGCGCTGCCGTGGAACTCGTTGGTGCCCGACTTGATGGAGACGTTGATGGCCGATCCGCCGGCCATGCCCTGCTCGGCGTCGAAGCTGTTGGTGACGATATTGACGGTCTCGATGGCGTCGGCGGGCGGCACGTAGGCGACAATGTGGGGCAGCCACGGGTAGCTGACGGTGGCGCCGTCCAGGCGGGTGTTGTTGTTGGAGTAGGATGCGCCGTTGACGTTGGCGCCCATGGCACGCTGCGGGTTGCCGGCGTCGGAGTGGAGTTCGGAGGGTGGGCTGAAGCCGGGGATGAGTTTGTAGAGGCTCTGGAAGTTGCGTCCGGAGCCGATGGGCAGATTGGTCATCTGAGCCTTCGCAAGCTGGGCGCTGACGTCGGCGCGGTCGGTCTGCAAGGCGAGGGCGGCGGCCGAGACGGTGACGCTTTCGGTGACCTGGCTGATCTCCATTCGCGTATCGAGGCGGCTGACGGTATTGGCGTTGAGCGACAGGCCCTGCTGCACCACTGTGCGGAACGACCCGGCCGAGACGGTCACATTGTAAGTTCCAGTCTGGAGGTCGTTGAAGAAGTAGACGCCGCGCTCGTCGCTGGTGGTTTGGCGGACCACGCCGGTGGCGGTATTGGCGGCCTCGATCTTGGCGCCAGGCACGGCTGCGCCGGAAGCGTCGGTGACGTTACCGGTGAGAGATCCGTACAGGACCTGCGCGCCCAGCCGGGCCGATGGAAGACAGAGGGCCAGGGCCAGCAGCATCAGGCTGGGCGGCGCGAGGCCGGGCAACAGGCGGCGATTCGAATGCAAGTTCAGGGACATGGACACCTCAAGGATCTGAAGTCGAGTGCTGATGTATGGATGACCGCGGCCGCCGGTTTGTTGGGTGGGGGCGCCATTTTCTAGGGTCTGGTGTGGCTGGTGAGGCTGCCGGCCAGACCGGCGAGCTCTTCGGCGCCGTGGTCCTCATAGCGGCGGATGAGGCGAATGGCGCTGTGGCTGAGCTCCCAGCGGTAGGAGAGGCCGAGGACGACGAGCCAGTGGGCGGCGCTGGAAAGGACGACGAAGAAGTGGCTGGCAAAGAGTGCCAGGATCGCCTCCCCGCGCAGCCAGGGGGCGGTGGCGCCGATGAGAGCGATCAGGCGCAAGGCGAAGGAGGCGGCGAAGAGGCGCAAGGCGATGGCCAGGGCGCCGCCGCCCATTTCGCTGCTGATGCGGCACAGGACGACGGCCAGGGCTGCGGGCACAGCCAGTAGGAAGGGGCTGGCATATTGAAGGTAGCGGACCACGGCGTAGGGCGAGATGGCATCGGACAAGAGGCCGCGCCCGGCAAAGACCGGCGGCACAAGCAGCAGGATGGCCGCCGTCAGGCATACGTCCAGCACCCTGGGGCGCACACCGAGGCCGAGCGAGGCGAAGGAGGACCACATGCTGAGCAGCGCCGCGATCATGAGCAGCAGGGAGAGCACGATGAGGATCTGCCGCAAACCCAGGGCGGGGTAGCGCGCGGGGTCAAGCCGGCCGGCCAGGAAAGAGGAGACCTCGTAGAGATTGCGCAGGGCGTTGACGGCGGCGCCGAGCATCATCAGGCGCCAGCAGAGGCCCATGGCGGAGGGCCCTTCGTGATCCTGGGAGATCTTCCAGGCAAGCCAGGCGGCCAGCAGGTTGGGGATGATGATGAGCATCGGGCCGGCCAGGTAACCCAGGATCCGGGTCTGAATTGGCCATGCGACAGTGGCCAGTTGAACGATGGCGCGAAGCGCCGTGAGGGCCAGCGCGGCCGCCAGCACGTTGCCGGGCCGAACGAGCCGCTGCATCAGCAGACCTCCAGGGCCAGGCAGGCGCCGGCGCGGCGCACAAGCAAGCCGGTGGCCGAGCCGTAGACGGCGGCGATGGCGGAACTGAGGTTGGAGACGAAGAGCGGCCAGTTGCCGGCTGCGACACGCGGCTGTTCGGGCGGGCAGGACTGCGATGCGGCCAGCGAGATGGCATTGCGGGAGGCGCCGGCGCCGCAGATAGGATCGAGCAGCGCCCGCAGCAGGAGCACCGCTTCGGAGCAACTCCAGCGGCCGCCGCTGGAGAGAGCGGCCGGTTGGCCGGCATGTATGCGGTTCAGGACTTCGGCCAGCAGGCGGTCGATCTCCGGCGCGGGGCAATCAACGGCGGCGGCGAGGCGGGAGGCCTCTTCCCGCACCTGCGATTCCCAGGCCCGGATGTCGTCGAGCAGTGCGCGGCAGGGGGCGCAGCCACGAAGGTGCGCATCGATGGGGCGCCGCGCGGAGGCCTCGATGGTCAGCTCCAGGTAATCGAACCACTGCTGTTCGGAGATGCCGTGGTGCATCGGTTCACACTCCCTTCATCATCCTGGCCAGCTTCTTCTTGCACTGAAACACCCTCCACTGGACGGTGCCCATGGGCATGTCCAGCACGGTCGAGATCTCGTGATACTCCAGTCCGTCGATGTAGCGCAGGGCCAGAATGCGCCGGGACAGGGGATCGAGCGCGGCCAGGGACTGGCGCAGCAGCGAGCGGAGGTAGCCGTCCGGGCCGGAGACGGGCAGGTGGTCCTGGAGCCCGTCGATCTCAACGGTCCCGGCCGAGCGGCCGGCTCTTCTCAAGTGCATCAGGTGGGCGTTGCGGGCGATGCGGTAGATCCAGGCGCGGAAGCTCTCGTGGCTGCGCAGCAGGTGGGCCTGCCTGAAGACAGCCAGCATGACCTCCTGGACGAGGTCCTCGGCCAGGTGGACGGCGCAGCCCCGCAGCCGGAAGTAGCGCACCAGGCGGGGAGCGAAGAGCCGGAAGACGGGCGCGTAGGAGCCCGGCGAGGGCGCCTGCAGGAACAGGCCGACGGCACTCGATTCGGAATCTTCGAGTTCAAGCGGCGTCGAGGTCATGGCTGTGGGTAGACAGGTCACAAGGATATACCAGCGGAGCGCCTCATACTGAAGATGCCGCGCGGGCGGTGTTTGTTTGGACGGCGTCGTTTTCAGGACTGCGGCCGCGGGCTCGACGGGCCATCGGCCGCGGGTTCGACGAGATGGATATCCGGGTGCCGGCGCGCAGCCCGGACCCCCGGTTACCGCCCGCGGCAAGAAATATATTTCAGGACCTGAATGTCACCTATTGACCTGAGACGCGTCTTTTGATACCGATGGTTGTGTCGCTGCGATTCGCGGCAGATTGAATTCAGGGGGTGACGATGTCCCACCTTACCGTGACTGACCACAGAACCGGGGCGCAGATTGAGGTACCCATCACCGATGGGACCATCCGCGCAACAGACTTGAAACAGCTCAAAACCGCGCCCGACGACTTCGGGCTGATGACCTACGATCCAGCATTCCTCAATACTTCGTCCTGCCGGAGCTCCATTACTTTCATCGACGGCGACAAGGGAATCCTGCGCTACCGCGGCTACCCGATTGAAGAGCTCGCTGAGAACTGCACTTTTCTTGAAGTCGCCTATCTGCTTCTGCACGGCGAACTGCCGGCGGAGGAGCAGCTCGCGGTGTGGGTGAACCTCGTCAAGCGTCACACGATGCTGCACGAGACCACCAAGAAGTTCCTGGAAGGCTTCCGCTACGACGCGCACCCGATGGGCATGCTGATCTCCACCATCGCCGCGCTGTCGACGGTCTATCCGGAGTCGCGCGACATCAAGGACCCGGAGAACCGCTCCAAGCAGATTGCACGGCTGGTGGCCAAGATGCCGACCATCACGGCGTACTGCTACCGGCACCACTTCGGGCTGCCCTACATCTACCCGGACAACGATCTCAGCTTCACTGAGAACTTCATGAACATGATGTGGAAGATGCTGGAGCCCAAGTACGTGGCCAACCCCATTCTGGCCCGGGCGCTGGACATCCTCTTCATCCTGCACGCCGACCACGAGCAGAACTGCTCCACCAACACCATGCGCGCGGTGGGCAGCTCCCAGGCCGACCCGTATGTCAGCGTGGCGGCCGCCGCGGCCGCGCTCTCCGGGCCGCTGCACGGCGGCGCCAACGAAGAAGTTCTCAAGATGCTGGACGAGATTGGCAGCATCGAGAGCGTGCCGGCCTATGTAAAGAAGGTGAAGGACGGCCACGGCAAGCTGATGGGCTTCGGCCACCGCGTCTACAAGAACTACGACCCGCGCGCCAAGATCATCAAGTGGACCGCCGACCAGGTCTTCACCGTCACCGGCACCAACAAGAAGATCGAGATCGCCAAGGAGCTGGAGCGCATCGCGCTGGAGGACGAGTACTTCGTGAAGCGCAAACTCTACCCGAATGTCGACTTCTACTCGGGCATCATCTACGAAGCGATGGGCTTCCGGCCCGAGCTGTTCACCGTGCTCTTTGCCATCCCCCGCGTGGTGGGCTGGCTGGCACAGTGGCAGGAGCTGATCAACGATCCGGAGCAGAAGATCGCCCGCCCGCGGCAGATCTACACCGGCTACGCCGAGCGGCACGTGGTTCCGATGGGCAAGCGCGCGCTGGCCTCGAAGGGCTGACGCCCGGTCTGGCATCGCAGGTGGTGAACGACGGCCCTGGAGCCTCAAGGCTCCAGGGCCGTCGTTCATGTGGGGAATGTCCACAGTCAGACCGGGCAGGGAGCGGCGGCAGCAATATTTTTCCGCATAGAGTTGTAATTGTCGACATACACGTATTAAATATATATAGGTTTGAATCTCATGTGTGAGCACGGAGCAATTATGACAACTAAGTTGGGTTTCATTCCGCGATGGGTGATCGCGGGCATGGTTGGGGTACTAGCGGCGCAGGCGGGGCAGCACACCAAGGCCGTGGTGAAGCCCGAAGTGCTGAACCGGCTGCTGGAGCGGTTGGGACCGAACGCCGCCATCAAGGATTACTATGTCGGGACCGAAGCCTGCCTGGGCTGCCACCAGGACAAGCAGGAGTTCCGTTCGAGCCTGCACTATACGGGCCTGAAGACGGCGATAGACGATCGCTTCAGCATGCAGACGCAGTGGGGCGTGATCGCCGACTACGACAACAACGGCGTGGACGACTTCAAGCAGGGGCTCGACTTCAACAAGATCAAGAGCGCCTTCGACCAGTTCAAGCCGAACGCGCCGGTCCTGGGATACAAGGCAGGCAAAGGTTACGTGGTGACCATTGCCGGCGTGGAGTACCTGGCGGGCTTCATCCATGGAGGCAGCGGATCCTATAAGCAGCGGTTTGTGCTCCGCTTTCCGGTGACGGACCGGGCCAGCGGCTGGAGCGCGGACTACTACTACAGCCCTGTACAGTTCAACGAGGTGAGCCGGTCGTACGTGAAGTACTCGGACAACTACTGGTACAACGCCGACAACACGCCGAAGATCACGTCGCTGCCGACGGCCAAGCAGGCGGCCACGCTGGGCAAGTCGTTCAACAAGGACTGCGTGGGCTGCCACTCGACGCAGTTCGGGGTGTCGCAGGACTCCAACGGGGAGTGGGTTTCCAGCGTGCCGACGCCGGTGTACACGCCTCCGGATTCGCCGCACTGGCTGGATCTGGACGGCAACGGCTGGGGAGAGGCGTACAACATCGGTTGCGAGCGCTGCCACGGCCCCGGAGTGCGGCACATCATCAACCTGGGCGACCCCTACAAGCTGCTGAACCCGGCGCGCGATTTCACGGCCAAGCAGCAGAACGAGTTGTGCGGCTCCTGCCATTCCCGCGGCACGTCGGCGGACGGCAAGCACGAGTACCCGATGTCGCTGAGCGGCGAGGACTATGGCCGCAACCTGGGCGCGTCGCTGTTCGACGGGTTCATGATTGCCAAACCGGGACTGTGGCCGGACGGCAAGACGTCCAAGCAGCACCACCAGCAGTTGCAGGATCTGATGAAGTCGGCCAAGTGGGAGTTCCAGTTCCACAAGGTGACCTGCAGCGACTGCCACGACGTGCACGGGGCCACGCGCAAGCACATCAAGAAGGTGCTGGAGGTCGACGGCGCCGGCGGGGCGAAGCTGAAGATCAACGTCAAGGTGGAGGACAATACGCTCTGCCTGGCGTGCCACGCCGGTTTTGGCCCGTTCGTGGGACTGAAGCGCGAGGACATCGCCATGGCCGGGGCCAACTCCGCGATGATCGCCAAGGTGGTGGAGGACCACACCAAGCACCTCTACGACCCGGACGGGAAGATGGGGCTGAGCCGTTGCACGGAGTGCCACATGGCGCGCATGGCGGCTAGCGGCGATCCCTACGACATGGCCTCGCACACGTTCGAGGTGGTGGCGCCGGAGAAGACCCTGAAGTACCAGGCGCAGGGCGGCATGCCGAACTCCTGCGCGGTGCGCTGCCACCGGCCGCTGGCGCCGCTGTTCGGGCTGCCGGCCGACCCGTCGCTGGTGACGTGGAACGAGTCCAGCGACGTCGAGTTGTCGAACTGGCTGGCCAAGTACTACGGCCCGAACGGGTCGTGGTGGAAGACCGCCCAGTAACGCCAGGCGCCGAGTTCAGGTGGACGGCCCCGGTTCCAAACGGATCCGGGGCCGTTTCGTCTATACTTAGGTCAAGATTCCCTCAGGAGGGGTATCAGCATGAAGAAACTGGGACTGTTCATGATGCTCGCCGCCGTGTCGGCGTTTGCGGGCGAGATGACGGGCTACATTTCGGAGTCCAAGTGCGGCGCCAAGCACGCCGACGGCTCCGACGGCAGCATCAAGTGCGTATCGGGCTGCATCAAGGGCGGCGCCAAGCCGGTGCTGGTGGTGGACGGCAAGGTGCTGTCGATCGTCAACCCGGAGAAGGTGGCCGAGGCGCTCTACGGCAAGAAGGTGAACGTGACGGCGCACAGCGACGGCAAGTCCGACTCTGTGACGCTGGACAAGATCGCGGCCGCGAACTAACCAGCTCCGGTTCCGATTGAAGGGGCGGGGCGGGCTGCTATTGCAGTTTGCCCCGCCCTTCGACTTTCCAGACCTCGACGACCTCGTCGCCCCGGATGCCGTAGACCTGCTCGTGGAGGTTGACGGCGACGCAGATGTGGTTGGGGAGGACGCGAAGCCGGTCGCCGACGGAGAAGGCGGTGGACTCGGCGTGGAGGTCGACGTAGCCGTGCTCCTCGTTCATCTTGTGGAAGCGGGCCTGGGGGGCTTCCAGGATCTCGCCCCAGGTGACGTCGGCGGAGTAGCCGAGCCGGTCGGAGGAGAAGGTCTTGGAGCCGCCGTCGATGATCATGCGGCCGGGGGCGGTGGAGACGACGGTGGTGAGGATGGTGGCGGCGCAGTCGGCGCGGGTGCAGGCGCCGGAGTAGATCGTGTTGCGGTCGTTGAAGATGTAGGTGCCGGGGCGGATCTCGTTCAGCGTGGGGATGGTGTGGGAGTGCCAGAGCAGGGGAGTGGAGCCGCCGGAGACGATTTCCGGGTGGAGGGAATTTTGCTCCAAGTGTCGAATAGTGTCGAATAGTGTCGAACGCAGGGTTTCGAGATCGGCCTGGCCGCGGTCGTCAAGTTCTTTGATATGACCGGGATAGAAGGCGATGCCACGCCAGCGCAGGTGGGGCAGGCGGCTGAGGCCCTCGACAAGCGACAGAAGCTCGCCGCCGGGCTGGACGCCGACGCGGCCGAGGCCGACGTCGATCTCGGCCAGGACGCCGATCTCGACCCCGGCGGCGCGGGCGGCGTCGGAGATGGGGCGGGCGACGGCGAGGGAGTCGAGCGAGACGGTCAGCTCGGTACGCCGGGCCACTTCGGTGAGGCGCTGGAGCTTGTGGCGGCCGATGACGGGGTAGGCCAGCAGCAGGTCCGGCGTGCCGGATTGGAGCATGACCTCGGCCTCGGTGGACTTGGCGACGGAGAGCCCGGCGGCACCGAGCTCGACCTGGCGGCGGCCGAGGGCGGGGATCTTGTGGGTTTTGGTGTGGGGGCGGAGGCGGAGCCCGTTGGAGCGGGCGTAATCGGCGGCCTTGTGGAGGTTGCGCTCCATGATGTCGAGGTCGATGACGATGGCGGGGGTGTCGAGGTCGGAGAGGCGCATGGGTGCAGGACTATTATCGCGCAGGGGTTGGGCGGGCGGAGGTTTAGCCGTTGATGAAGGGGATGAACGCGGAGCAGCGGAATGGCGGCTTGCGACAGCGGCGGACATACCGAGGAGGGCAATGATGGCGACGAAGAACAGGTCGGGGATATCGATGCGGCGCAGGAACTGGCCGGGAAGCGTGGGTTGCCGTACCAGACCTACATCAAGGGGTTGCTGCACCAAGCCCTGGAGCGGGAGCGCAAGGCGGGGTGAGGTTGGGGGTGGCGCCGATTCGTGAAGGTCAGGATGGGAGCCCGACGTCGAAGCGGCCGGCCACGTTGAAGGTCCTATGGTGGCCGTTCAGGCGCACGGACAGGCGGAGGGGCGCGGGGCCTGACCAGGCGCCGGTGAGGCGGCCTGAGTGGAAGCGATAGGAGAGGGTGCGGCCGGCCCAGGAGAGGGTCTGGCCGAAGCCGTCTTTGAGGAAGGCGGCCGTGACAGTGGGGGCGAGGGTGAGGGCGCCGTCGAGGTGGAGGGTGACGCCGAGGAGGAAGCGCTGGACGATGCGGATGAGGTTGGCGGGGTATTCGCAGTACTTGGAGGCGCCGAAGCCGCCGTTGGGGCTGTAGCGCTCGCGCCAGTACCAGTCGCTTGTCTTACCGGCGCGGGAGACGCGGAGGAGGGTGTCGAGCAAGCCGGCGTCGTCGCCCATGCGGGCGCGGGCCTGGGCTTCGACATACCAGACGCGGCCCATGGCGGCGAGGTCCTGGCGGTCGGGGTGGGTGAACTCCCAGGCTTCGTAACTGGAGGGGCCGGTGACGATGCCGGTGGGCATGCCGCCGTAGTAGAAGCGGGGCTCGCTCTTGAGACGCGGCCAGAGGACGGACTGCTGGGCGGGAGTGAGGCAGTTGAAGGCGAGGGCGGCCCAGTCGCCATCGGAGAGGCCGTGGGAGGAGATGGGGCCGCGCTGGGGATGGATGTACTCGGCGAACTGCCGGCCGGTCCAGAAGCGCTCTATGAAGTGCTTGCGGATGCGGGCGGCGAGATGTTCGAAGCGGCGCGCCGAGGCGTTGTCGCCGAGCAGGCGGTTGAGGACGGCGGCGCGGAGGAAGGCGTCGACGGCGTGGGGCTGGGTGACGGAGTCGCGGTCGACGCGGGTGGGGCGCTCGACGTAGTAGCCGGCGCCGCGGACGGCGCCATCGGGGGTGACGAGCGAGGCGAGCTGGGCGGCGGCGAGATTAACCGAGGCGATACGGGCGGCGAGCCACGGGCGGTCCAGGGTGTGGCGGAAGATGACGTCGGCGTTCTGGATGTAGGTGGGGGCGGCGAGGGCGGCCAGCGGATTGGCGGGCACCCAGTGGGTGTAGAGGCCGCCATTGGGGTCGACGGTGGCGGTGTAGCCGGCCGGGCCGATAGTCTTGCCGGCCTCGGCGGGGAGGACGGCGATGGGCAGCGAGCCGTCGGGGCGCTGGAAGCGGCGGACATAGTCGAAGTTCAGCAGCGCGGTTTCAGTCTGGCCGAGCCGGAGCAGGGCATCGGTGAGCTGGTGGCCGTCGAGTGAGGGATAGGTGTTGCCGTAGCCGAAGCCGCGGCCGTCGGCGCAGACGGAGAAGTAGCCGGGGAAGACGGCGGGGTTGACGGAGGCGAGCACGTTGCGGCGTGCGGCCTGCTGGTAGGCTTCGGCGAGCAGGGGATCGGGCAGGTCGGGCTCAACGCCGGCGGAAAGAGCCGCCGGCAGGCAGAGGGAGAGGGCGGTGCGGCGGGTGATGCGGGTCACTTTTTCTTGGGGGGGATGAAGCGGACCGAGACGCGCGGCGGGGACTTGCGGTAGACGAGTTCGAGGTCCTTGGGGCGGATCTTGCCCTCGATCTGGAAGTAGAGGAAGCCGGAGACGGGCTTGTCGAGCTCTTCGGAATCCGGCAGGAGCTTTTCCTTGAGGACTTCGAGGAGGGGGCTGGCCTTGGCGGGCTTGTCCTCGATGGAGGCGGTGGCCTCGGAGGTGTCGGCGGTGGCCGAGCCGACGTTGGGAGACTGGCCGGGGACGGGCAGACCGCCGCCGGGATAGCCGCCTCCTGGATAACCGCCGCCGGGGTAACCGCCGGGATAGCCGCCGATGGGGATGCGGCGCTGCTCCGACATGCCGGCGCCCTGCGTGCCGCCGCGGGAAGAGACGACCATGACGGAGCTGCCGGCGATCTGGGAGGGCTCCAGGGGGCGGGAGCGCTGGCCGTCGCGGTCGGAGCGGAGGAGGAAGTCGTCGCGATCGAGGCGGAACTTTTCGCCGGGGGCGGGGGTGATCTTGACCTGGACGACGAGGATGTCATTGCCGGGGTCCTGGCCGAGGGCCTTGCGCATTTCGTCGCGGTCGAGGTAGGCGGTGGCCTCGATGGAGACACGCTGATCGGCGCCGGCGCCGGAGGGGGTTTTCAGGTTGGGCTTGTCGTCCGCGCAGAGGAGACCGGCGGCCAGCAGTGCGGCAACGAGAGTGCGCATGGCTATCCTCACTGTATAACGGACGCGGGCGGGGAGTGGGGGGTTGCAGGGGACGGTTAGAAGGGGGTGCGGTGGCGGAGTCCCTGGAAGCGCCGGAAGTCGCGGTCGGTGGTGATCCACTCGCAGCCGTGCTCGATGGCCAGCGCGGCGAACCAGGCATCCTGGACGAGGTTTCCTGCGGCCTGGACGGAGGTGCAAAGGGAGCTGAAGATACCCCAGTGGCGAGGGCCGGGATTGATTACCTGACAGTGCGTTGGGGCGAGCAAGGCGCCGGCGAATCTCAGCGTCTCTTCGAGGGTGCTGGGGCGGGCGAAGATGCGGGGATGGGTGGCGATGCGTACAACGGAAGCAAGGACCTGCGGTGAGAGTCCGTAGGAAGCTGGACCGCCGACCAAATCGAGAAGCCACTTTCTATAAGCGGAGTGATTGGTGCTATCAGCGCGGAAGGCGTATAGCAAGACGTTGACGTCGGGCAGGATCACGTGCGGCCATCCATGATGTCGAGCAAGGCGGCGGTATTGTCGAGATCGACGCCCGGGAGAGTTCCGCCGCGGGCACGGGAGATGGGCAAACGGACGCGGCGGCTTTGCGGCGGGGGCGCCGCCAAGGCGAGCTGAAGTCCTTGCTCGATGAGGGCCGTGAAGGTGGTGCCGCGGCGGGCAGCCTCGCGCCTGGCGCGTTCCATGATGGCGGGGGGCAGGCGCACTGTGGTCCTCATATGTCTAGACATACTGCATTTGTGTGTGCATGTCAATGGACCTATGCCAACACAGGCGCGGGCGGGGGGCGGGGGGTGCGCAATTTACCCTTGACAAGGGTCCGGTTTAGAGTTACAAGTTGTAGCGGTACGATGCGTAACACAAAACTGGCAAAGAAGCCGCTGAGCGGGCTGGAGCAGATGGTGCTGGAGTTCCTGTGGGGGCGGGGCAGGGCGAGCGCGGAGGAGGTGCGTGAGGGGCTGATGGAGCGGCACGCGATGAAGGACGCGACGGTGCGGACGATTTTGCGGAGGCTGGAAGAGAAAGGCTACGTCTCGCACAGGGAAGAGGGGCGAACGTACATCTACAGCGGGGTGGAGAAGCCGGAGAGCGTGGCGATGCGGGCCATCCGGCAGATCATCGACCGGTTCTGGGGCGGGTCGGCGGAGGCGCTGGTGGCCGGCATGGTGGAGCAGGAGGTGATCGATCCGGCGGAGTTGAAGGAACTGGCGAAGAAGCTCGGGAAGAAGGGGAGGCCGTGATGCTGGGCGACCTGGTTGAAGTTTCGCTGCGGGTGGCGGCGGTGGGCCTGCTGGGCTGGGCGGCGGCCGGCCTGCTGAGGAAGCGTGGGGCGGAGGCGCGGCATGCGGTGTGGGTGGTGGTGCTGGTAGGGATGCTGCTGATGCCGGTATTGATGGCGCTGGCGCCGGAGTGGAGGGCGCTGCCGGACGTGACGGCCAGAGGGGTGGCAACGGAATCAGCGGCGCCGTTTGAGATGCCGGAAGCGAGCGATTCGGGGCCGGCGGCGGCAGCGAGCCGGCCGGTGAGGCCGGGGTTTGCGTGGCCGGAGTGGCCGGCGGTGGTGATGGGCCTGTATTTCGCGGTGGCGGCGGTGCTGCTGGCGAGGACGGCATGGGTGGTGCGGCGGGCGCAAAAGTTGGTGGAGGATTCGGACGCCGTGGTGGATGCGGCAGTGCGGGAGGCGACGGGCGTTGACAAGGTCGAGGTGCGGGAGTCGGCGACGGTGCTGGTGCCGATGGCGGTGGGGTGGCGGGAGCGGGTGATCCTGCTGCCGCGGGACTGGAGAGAGTGGGAGGAGTTCGACCTGCGGGCGGTGCTGGCGCATGAAGCGGCGCACGTGCGGAGGGGGGACTGGACGACGTCGCTGGCGGCGGCGTTGAACAAGGCGGTGTTCTGGTTCCACCCACAGGCGTGGTGGGTGGAGCGGCGGTTGATGCGATTGGCGGAAGAGGCGTGCGACGCGGCGGCGATTGAAGCGACGGGGGACGCGCGGAGGTATGGGGCGGTGGTGCTGCGATTCGCGGCGGTGATGGGCGGGCGGGGTCAGCGGCTGGATTGGGCGGCGACGGCGATGGCGCGGTCGAGCCGGGTGGGTAAACGGATCGAGAGGATTCTGGAGGGTGAAATGAGCTGGTCGAAGAAGATGACGCGGGGCGCGTGGACGAGCCTGCTGCTGGCGGCGGCGCCGTTGCTGTACGGCGCGGCGGCGCTGCAAATGGAGACGGTGGAGATGCTGGCGATGCCGGCGTTGCGGGTGGCCGTAGCGGGAGTGCCTGAGATGGCGCTGGCGCCGCAGACGGCGTCCGCGCTGCAGGCGGCGCCCGCTCCGCTGCCGCCGCCGCCGGTTGTGGCGGGCGCGCCGGCGGCGGGATCGCGCGAGATTCCGGGCCTGTCCCTGACCGAGGCGCAGGCACGGGACCTGGAGACGCTGGTAGCCATGAACGCGGAGGACCTGGAGGCGCGGACGCGGTTGTTGTGGTACTACTTCTCGAAAGCAAACGGGGAGCAATGGGCGAAGCACCTGACGTGGATGGTGGCGAGGCATCCGGAGGCGCCGGTGTTCGATCAGGAGCCGGCCAAGGTTTCGGGTGTGAGGCGGCTGCTGGCCGACGAGGCGCTGATTGAACGGCTAACGGGGCTGTGGCGGAAGGCTACCGCGGAGCACCCATCGGACGGCGTGGTGCTGCGGCACGCAGCGGTGTTCTTCAGCGGCATGGATGCGCAAGCGGCGCTGGATCTATTGCAGAGGGCGAGGCTGGCGGCGCCGCAGGATCAGATGGTGCTGAACATGCTGATGATGGAGTACATGAACGCCGTGAGCCTGGCGTCGGGACCCGGCGCGGCGACGGGCGAGGCACTTGAGTTCGCGCGGCAGGCGCTGCGGGACCTGGAGCGGAGCGGCGATCCAGTGATCCTGGGCCAGGTGGGGAGGACGTTGAGCAGCCGGCGGAGCGGCGGGCTGGCGAATGAGACGGCGGGGATGGCACAATCGCCGGAGGTGTTCAGGGAGATGGGTATCCGGATGCTGCAACGGGCGCGGATGCTGGAGCCCGGGAACCCGAGTTGGGGCGCGTATCTGGAATTGGCCGAATTGGGCCCGACCATCGTACTCAGCGCGCGACCCGCAGTACCGAGGGAATCGCGGGTGATGGGCGGAGGGGTGACGATGAGGATCACTGTGGGCGCCGACGGCGCGATCCTGGACGCCAAGCCGCTCGATGGCCCGGAAGCGCTGTTCGCGGCGGCGGTTGAGGCGGCGAAGAGCGAGCGTTTGAAGCCGAGCGGGAAGGTGTACGACGCCGCGGCGGTGGTTGTGTTCCAACCGCCGCAACTTCAATTGCAGGAGGGCAACGTTCCGAAGCGGATCACGGTGGGCGGCAACGTACAGGAGAGCTTGCTGGTGACGAGGGTGGATCCGGAGTATCCGCCGCTGGCGCGCCAGGCGAGGATCCAAGGGCTAGTCCGGTTCACCCTGATCATCGGCGAAGGGGGGGGCGTGTTGGCGGCGACGCTGGTGGCCGGGCATCCGCTGCTGGTGCAGGCGGCGGTGGACGCGGTGAAGCAGTGGCGATACAGGCCGACTCTGTTGAACGGGCAACCGGTGGAGGTGGTGACGCAGGCGGACGTGCGTTTCAACCTGCCGCAGTAAGGCGTGAAGCCGCTTGCTGAGGCGCACGGCTGTTGGGTCTGGGGGCGGCGTCAGGCGGCGGACTTGCGGGGCCGGATCTGCCGCTTGATACGGGCCTCCTGCAGGTCGCGGGCGACGTCGAGGTCGTATTGGGCCTGCAAGCCGAGCCAGAAGTCGGGGGAGGAGCCGAGCCACCGGGAGAGGCGCAAGGCGGTTTCGGCGGAGATGGCGCGCCGGCCGCGGCAGATCTCGGAGATGCGGGTTGCGGGAACGTGCAACTCGAGGGCGAGTTGATTCATGCTGAGGCCGAGGGGCTTCAGGATGTCTTCGACGATGGTTACGCCGGGATGCTGTGGGGGAATGTGAGTCATAGGTTCAGTTCGGCATCGCGATTCCGGAACGATGCGATCACAGCGTGTATTGTAGCACGTCGAGCGTAGAACGTCACACGCAGCACAGCATCGATGCGAAGTTGCGGTCGCCGGAACAGGCCGGGAGGTCTGTCCTACCCGGTGATTTCGGCCCAGGTGACCACGCGCTTCTCGTAGATGGCGCGGGTGCCCATGAGGGCGACCAGCGTCGCTTCCAGCGCGCTCTGGGCGTCGTTGAGGGGGCGGGCGCCGTTGATGACGTTGGAGGCGAAGGCGGCCAGCGACATGTAGGTGGAGTCGCGGCCGGCGTCGGGGACGTCGAGGGCGACTTTGCGGCGTTCCTTGCGGGGGAAGAACTCAGCCTTGATGAGGTCGACGGCGCCCTCGCTCAGGAAGACGCGCTCCTGGATGCCGGTGAAGCCGGGGGGATCGAAGTAATGGTGGCTGAAGTTGATTTGTGCGCCGCCCTCGAACTCGTAGATGAGGCTGTAGTGATCCATGACGGTGCGGCCGGGCGGGTCGTTGACGAACAGCGTGGTGCCGCCGTCGCCGTAGCAGCGCACGGGGGGCTTGCCGGCGGCCCAGCGGAAGAGGTCGAGGATGTGAATGCCCTGATCGGTGACGATGTCGCCGCACTTGGTCTTGTCGAAGTACCAGGGGATGTCGCGGGGCAGGTCGCCGCCGTGGCGGATGCCGTGGCACTGGAGAACGGCGCCGGCGTTGCCGGACTTGATCCACTTCATGGCGGCGTTGCGGTGGGGATCGTGGCGGAGCTGGAAGCCGGCCTGGAAGATGCCCTTGGCGTTTTGGGCTGCGCGGACGACGTCCTTGGCGTCGGCGACGGTGAGGGCCAGCGGCTTTTCGGCGTAGAGGTGCTTGCCGCGGGCGAGGATCTCGAGGTCGAAGTCGCGGTGGGTGTAGTCGGGCGTGGCGAGGACGACGGCGTCGATATCCTTCATCTCGTCGAGCATCCTGCGGAAGTCGGTGTAGGTCTTGGCCGAGCCTCCCTTGGCGGCGACGGCGGAAGCGGCGCGGTCGACGCGGTCGGGCAGGATGTCGCAGACGGCGACGACCTCAAAGTCGGCGACGTCGAGGCCATTCTTCAGGAGAAACGAGCCGCGATTGCCGGTGCCGATGAAGGCCACCCGCAGTTTCTGAGCCCGCGTCTGAGCGGCGAGCACGGCCGGAGCGCCCGCCAGGACGGCTCTGCGCGTCAATTCCATTGAAGTACCTCCCAAACGGAATAGGACCGCCGGGACCGCGAGGCCCCGGCGGTCCTATTCTAGTAAAGAAACGGAGGGCGGCGTTCAGCGGCCGGTCTGGACCTTGGGGGTGGCCAGGTAACCGACGATGACGTCCTTCTTCACTTCGTTGACGACGATCTCGTAGGGCTGGCGCGCCTTGGAGGTGTAGAACTGGACGGGCTCGTTGACGCCCTTGTCCTTCTTCTCGACGCGCTTGTCGTCGGCGGTGATCTCGACGGTGTACTTGTTTTTCTTGTTGTCGGTCCTCTTCAACTGCATGAAGATGTCGCCGATCTTCTGGGGGGCCTTGGTTTTGGCGAGGTTGAACTCGAAGTAGTTGCGTTCGCCGAGGGCCTTCAGAGCGCCGAGCTCCTTGGAATTGGTGGCGATGAGGCCGCTCTGGACGCCGAGGTCGCCGGAGACGCTCTTGAGGCTGGCGATGGTCCGGTCGAGCTCAGCCTTGGTGTTGGAGACGTCGGTTTTCACGCCGCTGACTTCGGTTGAAACCGCGCTGATCTTGGTGTCGGAGGCCTGTTCGACCTTGGAGATTTCGCTCTTCATCTCCTTCTCGCTGGCCTTCTGTTGCTGGGCGAGGCGGGCGGCGAGCTCGTCGGCGTGCTTCTGGGCGTCGACCTTGGCCTGGCCGACGGCCATGGAAGCCTGGCGGCGGGCGGCATCCAGCTCGTCCTTGAGAGTGTCCATGTTGCGACGGGCCGCTTCGGTGGTGACCGAGGAGGTCTCCTTCACGCGCCCGACCTCCTGGAGGATGGTCTCGCGGCTCTTGGCCATCTCCGTTTTCAGTGCGTCGATCTGCAGGAAGAGATAGACGTTGGCGGCCACCAGCGCGATGACCGCGCCGAACAGGATCGCCATCTTGGTCCCAAAACCACCGCCGGAGCTGGGCGGCGGCAAAACGTAGCCAGGCTGCTGGCCGCCCTGCGGGGCGGCGTATTGGGGATCACTCACGGGTGTACATCCTCTCTTCTGACGGGCTCTGTGAACCCGCATTCATCATTCTATCAGCTTGGATTCGCCGGACCTGCGCCGGGTTTCAATCCTGATTGGACGTGGTTGGCGCCGGAGTGAGGCGGGGGCGGGCGAATTCGAGATACTCCTGGCGGGGAACGCCGGGCTCGAAGCAACTGCGGCAGCGGGCCTCGTAGATGCCGGTGGCGCCCACGACGATGAGGTCGTCGCTCTCGACCAGGCGCTGGGTGTGCTTGGCGGGATTGCCGCAGCGGATGCAGATGGCGAGGGTTTTGGTGATGGACTCGGCGACACAGAGGAGGTCGGGAATGGGGACGAAGGGGCGTCCCATGTAGTCGGTGTCGAGGCCGGCGATGATGACCTGTTTGCCGGAGTCGGCCAGTTGCTGGGCGATCTGGACCAGATCGGGGCCCATGAAGTTGGCCTCGTCGATGCCGACCACCTGGGTGCGCCAGTCGAGCTTGGCCAGGATCTCCTGGGGACCGGCGACGACCTCGGATTTCATGCGGCTGTCGGAGTGGCTGACGATCTCCTCGGCCGAGTAGCGGGTGTCGATGACGGGCTTAAAGACCTGGACGCGCTTGCGGGCGATGAGCGCGCGGCGGAGGCGGCGGATGAGCTCCTCGCTCTTACCGGAGAACATCGGCCCGCAGACCACCTCGATCCATCCCATGTGTCCGGTGGAGAAATCCATTGTCTGTCAGGATAGCGCGGGCCAGCCCCGCCCCGGGAGTCCATGCTAGCCTGACCGTGTGAAACGAATCCTGGTTGTTTTGTCTTTAGTGCTGGTGGCGTTGGGCGTAGCGCTGGCGGTGAGCAATCCGCTGCGACACTGGGCGCTGGCCCAGGCGGGCAGGGGGAACGGATGCAGCCCGGCGCGGGCCTGGGCGATCGAGGCGGAGAAGCGCGAGCTGACGCGGGTGAAGGACGAGATCCTGTCGCGCACGCGGCTGCTGGAGAAGGAGCACAAGGGGCTGGAGCTGTACGCCACTCCGTATGGGAAGTTCTGGGCGCCGGAGGGGAGCCGCTACATCCTGCCCTTCAACCTGGCCGAACAGGCGACGCACATCTACGGCGAGGGCGAGCGGTTCGTCCGCAAGGGCGATGTCGTGCTCGATTGCGGCGCCAACGTGGGGACGTTCGCCCGCTTCGCCCTGAACGCCGGCGCGCGGCTGGTAGTGGCGATCGAGCCGGCGCCGGACAACCTGGAGTGCCTGCGCCGGAACTTCGCGCCGGAGGTGGCCGAGAAGCGGCTGGTGATCTATCCGAAGGGCGTCTGGGACAAGGACGACACGCTGGAGTTTCTGGTGGACCCGGACAACCAGGCGGCCGACAGCTTCGTGATTCACCGGCAGGGGGCCAAAGCGGTGGCCCGGCTGCCGCTGACGACGATCGACAAGCTGGCGTCCGAGTTGGCTCTGGACCGGGTGGACTTCATCAAGATGGACATCGAGGGGGCGGAGGTGAAGGCTTTGCAGGGGGCCAAGGAGACGATCGGGCGTTATCATCCGCGGATGGCGCTCTCGGTGTATCACCAGGACGATCACCCGGTAGAGGTCCCGAAGGCGGCGCGCGCCGCCTGGCCCGGCTACCAGGTGGAGTGCGGCCCGTGCAACGCGGTTCCGGGGGCGGTGCGGGCGGACGTGATGTACTTCCAGTAGGGGAACGCACAAAAAAGCCGGCGGGGACTCGGAGGATGATCCCCACCGGCTCAATGCCAGCTTCTAATCGGAGGAGTGCTGGCTTGCTCGTACGCTATGTACGATCTGCTCGTGATCATATCACAGGGTAATTACGGTGGCGCAAGAAAAGATACGCCGAATCTAACCTATCGGAAGATAGAAGCATGGAGTTACGAACTACTGCATGTAGAACAGGCTGAGGCGGGGAAGGCCGAGTAGTTCGTAGACTTTACGGTCAAGGAAGCTTTTTTCGAGGCGGGCGAGCTGGTCGGCGGACATTTTGCCGCGATAGGGGCGGAGTTGGCAATCGAGGTCGCGGCGCATGCGGAAGAGGTCGTCGTCGGAGAGACGGGTGCGCGCCAGGGCGGCCATTTTGTCCTCGAGGGCGGAGAGGCGCTGGTCCAACTGCTGGGGATCGGTGAGGAGCTCTTCGATGCGGTCGAGGAGGGCGGCGAGCGAGTGGGCGATCTCATCGTAGCCGGGGGCGGCGCGCAGGGCGGCGGCGGCCTTGTCGAGGTGGGCGCGAACGCTTTCGAGCGGGAAGGGGGACTCCTGCGCGGGGGCGTGGGCGGGGGCGGGGAGGTTGTTGGCCAGGGCTTCGGCCTCTTTCATCACGGCCTGGGCGCAGTAGGCGAGCGAATTGACCTGCTGGGTGCGCTGCTTGCGCGAGCGCCAGTTGTCGAAGGCGGCGTCGATGCCGCGGAGGACGGCTTCCAGGGGCACGCCGGCGTTTTTCCAGCTTTCGATGAGCGCCCAGTCGAGCGGGGACATGAGGAAGAGCCCGGTGCCGCGGGCCTGCTGGAAGCGCTCTTCGACCTCGGTGAAGTAGTTGAAGTAGTTCAGGCGCCAGGCGCCGTCGTCGGACGCGGTGTTCATGCGCCGCGGTTCCGTTCCCAGATCAGGCGCAGGCCTTCCAGGGTGAGGTCTTCGTCGGCGGTTGTGACCAGCCGCGAGCCGCGGGTGATGAGGGCGGCGTGGCCGCCGGTGGCGACGGTTTTGGTGGCGGGTCCCATCTGGGCGATCATGCGCTCAACGATGCCGTCGATCATGGAGATGGTGCCGTGGTAGAGGCCGGACTGCATGCTGCCGACGGTATTGGAGCCGATGAGTTTCTCCGGCTCGCGGAAGTCGACCATGGGGAGGCGCGCGGTCTTGGTGAAGAGCCCCTGGATGGACATGCCGATACCGGGGCAGATGATGCCGCCGAGGTATTCGGCGTTGGCGCTGACGGCGTCGAAGGTGATGGCGGTGCCGAGGTCGACGACGATGCAGGGCCCGCCGTACCTGGCCAGGGCGGCGACGGCGTTGACGATGCGATCGGCGCCGACCTCGCGCGGGTTGTCGTAGAGGACGCTGACGCCGGTTTCGGTGCCGCCGGTGACGAACATGGGCTCGACGGAGAAATAGCGCCGGCCCATTTCGCGGAGGGAGGACTCCAGCGGCGGGACGACGCTGGCGGCGGCGATGCCCTTGATGCGAGCCAGCGGGAGGTCCTCGAGATCGAAGAGGCTGCGGAGCTTGATGCCCCACTCGTCGGGCGTCTGGTCCGGCGCGGTGCGGAGCCGCCAGCGGGTGACGATCCGGCTTCCGTCGAAGATGCCGATGGTGACGTTGGTGTTTCCGGCGTCGATGGCGAGCAGCATGGGTTCACTTGTCAGGCTAGCATTGCGGAGCGCCGGGCTCAGGGTGACTTGAGGCGGACCAGGCGGCCGCCGTCAAAGGTGAAGACGTAGTCCATGGAGGCGACGTCGCGGGGCGGCAGCGGCGTCAGGCGGCCGAGGGCGACGCTGACGGAGGGGTCCCCGTAGTGGAGCTCAAAGAGGAACTTCGCGTCCCAGAGCTGGAACGGGTCGTGAACGACGTAGATACGGCTGCCGTGGGGAACGGTGGGCTGGAGGGAGCGAACCTGGGAGAGGACGGAGGTGGTGAGGCGGCCGGGCGCCAGCAGCGAGGGGACGGTGCGCCGGCTTTCGCGTTCGACGCGGACCCAGTAGCCGGCGGCGGCGGCCATCAGTACGAGCGGCAGCGCGAAGCGGCTGTAGGTCTGGAGCCGGGCGCAGAGCCAGAAGACGGCGCTCGCGGCCAGCAGCGCCCAGCCGAGCAGCGGGATGTAGAGGCAGCCGCCTTCGCGCGCGGGGATGAAGGCGACCGGCAGCGGGGTGATGCAGACAAAGCAGAGCAGCCAGCGCAGATCGTTCCGGCAGCCGCGCGTGAAGAGGAGAACAACGGCGGAGGCCAGGAGCAGCAGAACGGCGGGCAAGAGCATGGAGCGGGGGATGGCGCCGATGAAGAGGATGTCGAGGAAACGCGTGCTGGATTGGGCGTAGCGCTGCCAGGTGAGGAGCGGGCGGTAGGCGTCCATCTTCAACAGTGAGTCCGGGCCGAGGGCCTTGCCGAGGAGAAAGACGGCGGTGAGGAGGCCGGCCAGAAGAGATGGCGTGAGACGCCGCCAGAGGTCTTGACGGGTGACGGGGGGGTGGAAGAGGGCTTCATAGAGGAGAGCGAGGAGGGGCAGGGTGACGGCCATCTCCTTGGACTCCAGCGCGGCCACATAGAGCGTCAGGAAGAGCAGGGTCTGGCGCCACGACAACGGCCGGCCGGTGGAGCGGATGGAAAGGTAATAAGAGAGGGCGGCGGCGAAGAAGGTGAAGCAGAGGACGTCGAAGACGTAGGAGGGCAGGTAGGCGAGTTGGGCCATGCGAGGGTGGAAGGCGAGGGGCATGGTGGCGAGGGCGGCGGTGAGGAAGGAGCCGCTGAGAAGCCGGGCGAAGCGGAACGCGAGCAGGCAGTTGAGGAGAAGCAGGGCGGCGATGACGGCGTGGTAGGGCAGGGGATTGAGTCCGAAGGCGCGATAGAGGAGGGTGTAGAAGACGCCGCCCATGGGGCGCTCAAAGTCGGTGTAGAAGAGGACGAGGTTGCGGAGGAGTTGCGCGGGGCCGGCTTGCCAGTAGTAGTGGATGTTCATGGGGTCGTCGACGGCGAAGCCGGTGAAGAGAGCCGGGCCGGCGAAGCGCAGGAAGAAGGCGAGGAAGACGAAAGCGAAAGCGGCGCCAAGCCAGGGCGGGGAGGAGCGAGCGGAGGCGGAGGTTTTCGAAGCGGCCGGTGGTGACGTAGGCGATTCCTGGTGGCGGGTGGATCCCGATGTTTCAGGCTAACATCGGAGCATGACGGCTGCGCTTCTGGCGGTGGTACTGGCCGCACCGGCCGATGTGACGGAGTTGCTGCGCCGGGTGGCGGCGCGGTACGCGGGGCTGGGGGAGTTCCTGCTGGAGGTGAAGGAGACGTCCATCACCGCGGGGCAGACGCCGGGGGATGCGGTGCGCAAGCGCCTGGCCGTTGCCTCGGGCGGCCGGTTCTTTCTGGAGCTGCGCACGGCGATCCGCTTCCGGATTGTGTCGGACGGTGAGATGGTGCGGAGTTTTCAGGTGGGCGGGAAGAAGTACGTCGAAGAAGAGCTCCACGATGCGGGTCACGAGCAGGTGCAGGACGAGGTGAGGACGCTGGTGGAGCGCTATGCGGCGCTGGAGCGGGTGGCCGGATTCGCGCGCCTGGTGAAGATGCAGAAGGTGAAGCAGCCGACGGGCGCGGTGGAATGCGCCGTGGTGGAGGTTTCCATGGGAGACAGCGGCGAGACGGGGTGGTTCGAGACGCTGTGGATTGACCCCGGGCGGGCGCTGGTGCTGCGCTCGAGCGCCCGGAACGCGCAGTTCTCACCGCTGTCGCACTACCGGGAGTACACACTGCCGCCGGGAGTGGAGCAGCCCGGCGCGGCGCTGTTTGTGTTCACGCCGCGCGATGGCGCCAAGGCGGTGTCGCGGTTGCCCGAGAGGGGGAATCTTCCGCTGAGGGCGCCTGAGGCGCGGCGGCGATTCCAGTAGCTATGGTGTGTCGACCGGCCGGACGCCGCCGGCGGTGATGGTGAGGACTTCCCCGTCGTCGCGGCGGAGCTTGAGGAAGCCTTCGGGAGTGAGGCCGGCGGTGGCGCCGGTGACGGCGCCGGCGGGGAGATCGACGCGGACGCGCCGGCCGGAGGCGTAGGAAGAGGCGGCGTCAAAGAGGCGCAGGATGGCCGGGACGCCGGCGGTTTCGAGGATGCGGACGTGGGTGTCGACCGAAGCGGCGATGGCTTTCAGGAGCAGCTCGGGGGGGAAGGTCTTGCCGGTCTCCAGGGCGAGTGAGGTGGCCGGGGTGGCGAGGCCGGGGGGGAAACTGGTTTGTGCGACGTTGAGGCCGATGCCGGCCAGCACGGCGCCGCTGTGCCATTCGGTGAGGATGCCGGCGAGCTTGCGCTCGCCCGCCATGAGGTCGTTGGGCCAGCGGAGGTCGACGGGCAGGCCGGCGAACATCTGCACGGCGTCGGCGATGGCGACGCCGAGGGCGAGGGTGACGACGGGGAGATCGCGCGGTTCGACCTTGGGGCGGAGGACGATGGTGAAATAGAGGCCGCCTTCGGGCGATTCCCAGGCGTTGCCGTGGCGGCCGCGGCCGGCGGACTGGCTACGGGCGGCGACGATGGCGCCGCTGGGGCAGCCGGCGGCGGAGAGCTCGGCGGCGCGGCGCATGGTGGAGTCGATGGAGTCGTGCCACTCGATGAGGCGCTGGCTCATGGTGTGTTCCTAGTCGAGCGTGAGGCGGAAGTTGATGTCGACGGCGGAGGCGGAGTGGGTGATGGCGCCGCAGGAGATGAAATCGGCGCCCGTGCGCACGTACGCGGCGGCGGTTTCCAGCGTGATGCCGCCGGAGAGCTCGACGGTGGCGCGGCCGGCGATGCGGGCGATCCAGCGCCGGGCCTCTTCGGGCGTGAGGTTATCGAGCAGGAGGTGTTTGGCGCCGCAGGCGAGGGCTTCGTCGAGCTCGTCCAAAGTGCGGACCTCGATTTCGGCGGGGATGGGCTGGTTGGCGACGGCTTGCAGGGCGGCTGTGACGCCGCCGGCGGCGGCGATGTGGTTGTTCTTGATGAGAATGGCGTCAAACAGGCCGAGGCGGTGATTGGTGACGCCTCCGGCGGCGGCGGCCATTTTTTCCAGGCGGCGCAGGCCGGGCGTGGTCTTGCGCGTGTCGAGGATCTTGCACCTGGCGCCGGCTGTTTCGGCGACGTAGCGCGAGGCGAGCGTGGCGACGCCGCTGAGGCGCTGGATGAAGTTGAGGGCCGTGCGTTCGCAGGTGAGAAGCGTTTGCGCAGAGCCGCGGACACGGGCGAGGCAGTCGCCGGGCTCGGCGCGCGAGCCGCTGGGCAGAAGGAGTTCGAGGGAGTCGACGCCGCCTTGCGTGGTGTAGACGATTTCGAGCAATTCGGTTCCGGCGACCACCATCGGCTCGCGGGCGAAGAAAGCGCCGGAGGCCGCGCGGCCGGCAGGCACGGTGAGTTCGGTAGTAATGTCGCCGCCGCCGATGTCCTCATCGAGGGCGCGGCGGACGGCGTCGAGCACCTCGGGGTGGCTGAAGTCGAAGTCCACGGTCATGGCAGGGCCTGGAGGGCTTGCATGCTCTTGGCCAGTTGCGCTTCGTAGTCGGCTAGCTTGGCGCGGATGCCGTCGATGACCTGGGCGGGCGCCTTGGCGGTGAAGGATTCAGAGCCCAACTGCCTGCGGCTGGACTCGATCACCTTGTTGAGCTGGTCGATCTCTTTCTGGAGCCGCTGGCGCATGGCGTCGGCCTGCGAGCCGCTGAGCTGGAGCACGATTTCGAACTCGGGGGTGGCGCGCGATGCGCCGGCGAGGCGGGCGGCGCCGGCCGGGCACAGCGTGAACTTCGTGTTGGTGAGCGCGTCGAGGATCGTGGCGGCTTCGCGCGCCAGCGCGGCGGTGGCCTCGCCGGCCGGATAGAGGAGACCCTCCAGCGTCTGCTTGGGGTCGAGCTTCTGGTCGGCGCGCAGCGCGCGGGCCGAGGTGATCATCTCCCGCAGGAGTGCGAAGTCGCGCGCGGCCCGCTCGTCGCAGCAGGCGTCGCCGGCCTGCGGGAAGGGGGCGAGGCAGATGCTTTCGGGCAGGCTGTCGTGGCGCTTCAGGAGGCGCTGCCAGAGCTCTTCGGTGATGAACGGCATCACGGGATGCAGCAGCCGCAGGGCGATTTCAAAGACGCGCAGCAGGTTGTGGAGGTGGACGCGCGAGTGCTCGCCGGACTGGATGCGGAGCTTCTTCACCTCGAGGTACCAGTCGCAGAACTCATCCCACAGGAAGCCCCAGACCAGGTCCGCCACTTCGTGATAGCGGAAGGCCTGCTGGGCGGCGTTGATCTTCGCGGTGGTCTCGTTGAGGCGGTGGAAGATCCAGCGGTCCTCCAGCGGCGCGGCGGCTTCGATCTGCCCGGGAGGCCCGATGCGGGTTTCCAGGCGATCGAGCTCAAGGTCGTCGACGCCCACCTTTTCCATCTGCATGAAGATGAAGCGGGCGGCGTTCCAGATCTTGTTGGCGAAAGAGCGCGAGCTGACCATGCGCTCCTCGCTGAGCACGATGTCGGTGCCGGGGGCTGCGCCGCGCAGCAGAGCGAAGCGCACGGCGTCGGTGCCGTACTGCCCGGTGACAATGAGCGGATCGACGGTATTGCCCTTGGTCTTGGACATCTTCTGGCGCTCGGCGTCGCGCACCAGGCCGTGGATGTAGACGGTGCGGAAGGGCACGTCGCCCATCATCTCCATGCCGAGCATGACCATGCGGGCGACCCAGAAGAAGAGGATGTCGAAGCCGGTGATGAGCAGCGTGGTGGGGTAGTAGGTCTTGAGGTCTTCGGTCTGATCGGGCCAGCCGAGGGTGGAGAAGGGCCAGAGTCCGGAGCTGAACCAGGTGTCGAGAACGTCCTGATCCTGTTCGATGTGCGAGGAGCCGCACTGGGAGCACTTGTCGGGATCCTGGCGGGCGACGGTGATGCCGCCGCAGGCCTGGCAGTGCCAGGCGGGGATGCGGTGGCCCCACCAGAGCTGGCGGGAGACGCACCAGTCGCGGATGTTGTACATCCACTCGTAGTAGGTCTTGGACCAGTTTTCGGGGACGAAGACGATGCGGCCGTCCTCGACGGCCTTGATGGCCGGCCCGGCGAGCGGCTTCATGCTGCAAAACCACTGCTTGGAGACGAGCGGTTCGACGACGGCCTTGCAGCGCTGGCACTTGCCGGCGCTGAGCGAGTAGGGCTCGGTCTTGACGAGGCGCTTCAGCGCGTCGAGGTCGGCCAGCACGCGCGTGCGGGCCTCGTAGCGGTCGAGCCCGGCATAGGCGCCCGCTGCGGCGGTCATCTGGGCGTTGTGGTCGATGACTTTCACGTGCGGCAGGTTGTGGCGCTTGCCGGCCTCGAAGTCGTTGGGGTCGTGAGCCGGAGTCACTTTGACGACGCCGGTGCCGAACTTGGGGTCGGCAAGCTCGTCGCAGATGATGGGGATCTCGCGGTCCATCAGGGGCAGGACGACGCTCCTGCCGTGGAGATCGAGGTAACGCTCGTCCTCGGGGTGGATGCAGACGGCGGTGTCGCCGAGCATGGTCTCAGGCCGTGTGGTGGCGACGGTGACGGTGCGGCCGGGCATGTCCTTCACCGGGTACTCGATGTGCCACAGGTTGCCCTGCGACTCCTCGTGGACCACTTCGAGATCGGACAGCGCCGTGTGGCAGCGCGGGCACCAGTTCACCATGTACTCGCCGCGGTACATGAGGCCCTTTTCGTAGAGGCGGACGAAGGTCTCGCGGACGGCTTTGGAGAGGCCGTCGTCGAGGGTGAAGCGGTTGCGCGACCAGTCGCAGGAGTCGCCCATGCGCTTCATCTGGCCGATGATGGCGCCGCCGTACTGCTCCTTCCACTCCCAGACGCGCTCGACGAACTTCTCGCGGCCGAGGTCGTGGCGGGTGATGTTGTCGGTTTCTTTGAGCGCGCGCTCGACCACCATCTGGGTGGCGATGCCGGCGTGGTCCTGCCCGGGCAGCCAGAGGGTCTGGTGGCCGCGCATCCTGTGCCAGCGGGTGGTGACGTCGATCTCGGTGTGCTCGAGCATGTGGCCGATGTGCAGCGAGCCGGTGACGTTGGGCGGCGGAATGACCAGGGAAAAGACGTCGCGGCCGGGCAGACGGACAGAGGGGGCGTGGAAGTAGCCGCGCTCGATCCACAGTTCGGCCCAGTGCGGCTCAAACCGCTGGGGCTCATAGACTTTTTCAAGCTGCATGGAGAACTTCCAGTCTATCAAACGCGTTTTCGATCCCTGATATGTTGGAGCAATGCGAATCGACGACATCCAGCGGGCACTGCGCGAAGAAGGCCTCGACGGCTGGCTCTTTTTCGACCATCACGGGCGCGACCCGCTGGCCTATCGCGTGCTGCGCTTTGAGCCCGGACGGATGGTGACGCGGCGCTGGTATTACTTTGTACCGGCGACGGGCGCGCCGCGCGGCCTGGCGCACAAGGTGGAGCCGAAGATGCTGGATGCGCTGCCTGGTGAAAAGACCCTGTATGCCGGCTGGCAACAGCAGCGCTACGCGCTGGGCGAGCTGCTGCGCGGGTGCAAGGCGATCGCCATGCAGTATTCGCCGGAGTGCGCCGTGCCCTATGTGGCCAACGTGGACGCAGGCACCGTGGAACTGGTGCGTTCGTGCGGGGTGGAGGTGCGGACTTCGGCGGACCTGATCCAGTACTTCGAGGCGCGCTGGACGGCCGAGCAGTATGAGTCGCACAAGGCGGCCGGGGTGAAGGTGGACGCAGTGCGGCGGGCGGCGTTCGTGAAAGCGGCGGGCTGCCTGGCGAGCGGGACACGCGTGACGGAACTCGACATCAAGCAGTTCGTGCTGGACGGATTCGCGGCCGCAGGCCTGTTCACCGATCACGGGCCGATTGTGGCGGTGAACTCGAATGCATCCAATCCACACTACGAACCGACGGCGGAGCGGCACACCGAGATCCGCAAAGGAGACCTGTTGCTGATCGACTTGTGGGCCAAGCTGGCGCGGCCGGGGGCTGTGTATTACGACATCACCTGGACCGGGTTTATGGGCGCGGCGCCGCCCGATGCGATGCTGAACGTCTTTGCGGCGGTGGCCGGAGCGCGCGACGCCGCGGTGGAATGCGTGCAAGCCGCCGCGCGGCAGGGCAGGGAACTGCGGGGGTACGAGGTGGACGACGCGGCGCGCGGGCACTTGCAGGCGACCGGTCTGGCGGAGTGGTTCTTCCACCGCACGGGACACTCGATCGGCGAAGAGGTGCACGGCAACGGCGCCAACATGGACAACTACGAGACGCACGACATCCGGCGGGTGATTCCGCGCACGTGCTTCTCGGTGGAGCCGGGCGTGTATCTGCCGGAGTTCGGCATCCGCTCGGAGGTGAACGTCTACCGCGCGGAGAGCGACGCGGAAGTGACGGGGGAGATCCAGCGGGAGCTGCTGCGGCTGGTCTGAGGGCTTGTCTGACGGCGCGTCTTGCGCGGGCATGGCGCTTCTGATATCTCTAGTGCGGAACAACATGCGACTCACCTTGTCCGCAACCGTCCTTTCTGTGCTTGCCGCCGCCGCTTGCCCGGCGGCCGAACTCGGCCGCTGGGACGCGGCCCAGCCCGCCAAAGCGCAAGGCATCCGCCTGGAACGCGCCGTCGACTCGCCGTGGCGCATCGAGCCGCAGGCCGGCGCAGCGGTGGCGCGCCTAACGCCGAGCGCGGACTACTACACGCGCACGGCCTACCTGCTTTCACTGGAAAAGGCGGCGCCCGGCAAGGTCTGGCTGGTGCTTGAGTTCCTGGACCGCGGCTACGGCCTCATCAACCTCTCCCCGGGGCTGGCGGAAACGCGGCAGTGGGGCGTGGCGCGCGTGAACTCCGGCCGCGTGCGGCGCGCCGTGTTCCAGTTCGACAAGGCTCCGCCGGCGCGCATCCGCGTGGAAGGGCTGGACTACCTGCGGGCGGCCACGTTGTCCGACCAGCAGCCCGCGTTGGAGCCCGCGCCGCTGGTGGACCCGGCGGTGCGATTCACGATCCACTCCGAGCGGGTAAGCACAGCCTCCGGCGACTCGGCCTCCCCTGACCATATCGCCGACGCGCTGGCTGGGCTCCGCAATCAACTGCCGCTGGTACGCGCGATGGGCTTCAACGGCGTTGAGACCTACGTGCGCTGGGGCTACGTCGAGCGCACGCGCGGCGCCTACGACTGGCGCTACTACGACGCCATCCTGGACGAGATCGAGAAGCACGGCTTGCAGTGGTTCCCGATGCTGCTGGCCGGCTCCGGCTATGCGCTGCCCGCCTGGCTCCACGACTCGAAGGACAACATCGGGTTTGAGTGCCTCGAACACGGCATCAAGCACGACACGCAGACCATCTTCCATCCCTTCCAGACCGAGTACGCCAGCCGCTTCATCGCCGAATTCGGCCGCCACTACCGGCAGCGCAAGTCGCTGCTGGGCATCCGGCTGGGGCCGAGCGGCGACTACGGCGAGGCGCAATACCCGGCCAAGGGGCCCGGCTACGGCTTCAAGGAGAGCCACACGCACATCGGCTACTGGGCGGCCGATCCCCATGCCAAGGCAGATTTCCGCCGCTACTTGCAGAAGCAGTACGGCGAGATCGCCAAGCTCAACGCGGCCTGGAGCGGTAAGTTCGAGTCGTTTGACCAGGTGCAGACGTTTCTGCCGGAGACCGCGCTGACCCGGCGCCAGCGCATCGACTTCGCCGACTGGTACATGGGCGCGATGAGCGACTGGTGCGAGAAGTGGGCCATCTGGTCGCGGCAGGCGCTGCCCGAGACTTCCATCCACCAGTCCTCCGGCGGCTGGGGGCCGGTGCAGATCGGAACCGACTACAGTTACCAGGCACGCAGCATGTCGAAGGTCCACGGCGGCATCCGGCTGACGAATGAGGGCGACGACTTTCCCGACAACTTCACCATCACGCGCATGGCCAACTCCGCGGCGCGCTTCTACGGCATCCCGACCGGCTACGAGCCGGGCGGCTTCGGCAGCAAGCGCGGGGTGATGGCGCGGCTCTACAACGCCGTCACCACCGGCGCGGTGCACCTGTTCTACTATCTTGGCAACCTGACCTCCAACGACCAGTCCATCGACGCCTGGCTGCGCCACTCCAAGCTGCTCGATCAGCGCGCCAAGCCGCTGATCGACGTCGCCGCCTTCTACCCGGATACCGCTTTGAAGCTCGACGACGAAGTGGTCCGCTACCGCTGGGGCTCCATCTACTTCAGCGTGGCGCGCACGCTGAGGGAGCAGCTCGACTTCGACTACGCCAGCGAGCAGATGATCCTGGACGGGGCGCTGCCGCGCTACAAGGTGCTGCTGTTCCTGTGGGGCTCGGTGACCGAGCGGCCGGTGCTGGAGCGCATCGACGCCTGGGTGCGCAACGGCGGCACGCTGGTGTTCGCGCCGCGGCCGCGGGGCATTCCCACGACGGTGGAGGGCGACACCTCCATCGCGAGGCGGTGGCTAGAGGGAGACACGGGCAAGGGGCGCGTCATTCAGTGGCACGGCGACCTGGTGCCGGCGCGGTCGTATTCGACTTTCGTCCGCGATCTGGTGCTGAAGACGCCGGGCGTCCAGCCGGCGATCCGCGCGGCGCTCGAGATGCGCAAGCCGGACAGCGTGTTCTGGAGCGTGCTGGAAAACGGCAAGCTGATGCTGCTCAATTTCGGCGATGACGCGGCCACGGTGCGGCTGGCGTCTGGCAAGTCACTGACCATTCCGCCGTACGAGATTGCGGTGGAGTGAGGGGCGGGGGCGGCGCTTTCAGCCGGACTGCGAGCCTGGATCCATCGGTGGGGCTGCCCTGATCTCCTCGCTCAGATCCTCGCCGGAACTCAGCTCCGCCTCCAACTCTTCAATGCTCGGCAGGCTTCCCTTCAGCCGGTCGGGCAGCTCTTCGAGCAGCCGGAAGTCGCCGATGCCCGTGGGCTTCACCGTGTCTCGCAGCGTGTATTCGACAATGATCTGGTTCTTGGACTTGGACAGAGTGAGCCCGATGCTCGGCTGATCACTGTGATGTTTGAGCAAGTCATCCACCGCCGAGAGGTAGAAGTTCATCTTCCCGGCGTCCTCGGGCTTGAACGGACTCGTCTTGGGTTCAATCACGATGAAAGCGCGCAGTCGCAAGTGGTAGAAGAGCAGAGCAATCCGGTAGTCCTGTCCACCTACCTCCAAAGGGTACTGGCTCCCGACGAATGCGAAGCCGGTGCCCAATTCCAGAAGGAACTCGCGAATGTGGTCGAGCAGGGCGCGCCCCATGTCGCGCTCCCTGGCTTCAGATGAGAGAGTGAGGAAGTCGAAGTTGTAGGGGTCTTTGAGAATCTGCTGCGCCAGGTCGGATTGAGGATTCGGCAGCGCACGGTGAAAGTTCGTTGCCGCCCGGCCCTGCCTGCGGTAAAGACCGCTTTCGATCTGGAGGACGAGGACGTTGCGGCTCCAGCCGTTGGCGACGGTCTGCTGCGCGTACCAGAGGCGTTCCTCCGGGGATTTCAGGCGATCCAGAATCCGGACATTGTGGCCCCACGGTATTTGTGCAACAAGCTGTTGCACAATTGCCTCGTCCGGCCACGCCTCCGCGAACGCTCGCATGTACTGGAGATTCCGGGGGGAAAGGCCCTGCATCTCCGGGAACGACCGGTGCAAGTCCTGTGCCAACGAATCGATGACCTTGGCGTCCCAACCCTCCGCCTGCTGCCGAGCCAGGATCTCGCGGCCAACCGACCAGTAAAGCAGCACCAACTCCCGATTCACGGCCAGCCCGGCGCGGACCTGCGCCTCCTGGATCCGCTGTCCCACGCTGGACAGAAGTGACTGGTACTCGTTGGAATTGGCAAGTGGTAGGGTCATTTCCGTTATGCTCCCCAGTTTATTCCAAAATCCTGATTCGGTACAGCGCGTTCGCGCCGGCCGGGGCGCAGGCAAGGGGCGATGGGTCAAGCGCTGTTGGTGAACTCGACCAGTTCGGCGAGCTTGCGGCGGGCGGCGCCGGAGTCCAGCGCCTCGGCGGCCAGCGCCATGCCTTCGCGGAAGCCGGCGGCGCGGCCGGAGACCGTGAGGCCGGCGGCGGCGTTGACCAGCACGATGTCGCGGTGGGGGCCGCGGGCGCCGGCCAGGACGGCGAACGTCAGTTCACGGTTTGCTACCACGCCGCCGCCGCGCAGGTCATCGAGGGTGGAGCGGGGGACGCCGAAGTCTTCGGGCGTGATCTGCCGGTGGTCGATGGCGCCGCGCAGGACGGCAAACAGGTGTGTGGGGGCGGTAGTGGAGATTTCGTCGAGCCCGTCGTGGCCGTGGACGACGTAGCCGCGGGCGAGGCCGAGGGAGGCCAGCGTCAGGGCCATCAATTCGGCGGCCGGCAGTGAAGGGGCGCCGACAAGCTGCGCCGTGGCGCCCGCCGGGTTGGTGAGCGGCCCCAGGAGGTTGAAAGCGGTGCGCGTCTTGAGCTCCGCCCGCGCGGCGGCGGCATGTTTCATGGCGGGGTGCAGCGCCGGGGCGAAGAGGAAGCCGAAGCCCACTTCGCGGATGGAGCGCGCGATCATGAGGGGGTCGGAGAGCAGCTTCACGCCGAGGGCTTCCAGCAGGTCGGCGCTGCCGCATTGAGAGGACGCCGAGCGGTTGCCGTGCTTGGCCACCGGGACGCCGCAGGCGGCCACGACGATGGCGGCGACGGTGGAGACGTTCAGCGTGCCCAGGCCGTCGCCGCCGGTGCCGCAGGTATCGAGCACCGGACGGTCGGTGATGCCGTGGTCGATTGCGACGGCGCTTTCGCGCATGGCCTGGGCCATGCCGAGGATCTCGTCCGAGGTCTCGCCCTTGACGCGCAGAGCGGCGGCGAAGGCGGCGATTTGAGGCGTGGTGGCCTCACCCGCAAGGATGGCGCGCATGGCCTGGCGGGCGTCGGCGGCGGTCAGACTCTGCCTGTTCATCAGGCGATGCAGATAGGGCAGAAACGGCATGTTATTATGGGTTTCGGGGCTTTCACCGAGCCTACCACAAGCGGATTCCTACTATGAAAATTCACGAGTACCAGGCCAAGGCGATCCTGGCCCAATACGGCGTCCCTGTGCCGCGAGGCCGGGTGGCGCTTTCCGTCGCTGAGGCGCGGCAGGTGGCCGAGGAGCTGGGCGGGCGCGTGGTGGTCAAAGCGCAGATCCACGCCGGAGGCCGCGGCAAGGGCGGCGGCGTCAAGCTGGCGGCCAATGCGGCCGAGGCGGCCGAGATCGCATCCAGGATCCTGGGCATGACGCTGGTCACCCATCAGACCGGGCCGGAAGGCCGGGTCGTGGAGCGGCTGCTGGTGGAAGAGACGCTGCCCATCGCCAAAGAACTCTACCTCGGCATCGTGCTCGATCGCGCGCAGGGCAAGCTGGTGATGATGGCCTCATCCGCCGGCGGCATGGACATCGAGCACGTGGCCGCGACGACGCCAGAGCTGATCCTGAAGGAAGCCTTCGACCCGGCGGCGGGTCTGCTCTCCTGGCAGGCGCGCAAGCTGGCCTTCGGCATCGGCATTCCGGCCGCCAGCGTCGGCGGCGCGGTGAAGGCGATGATGGCGCTGGCCAAGGCCTATGTGGAGACCGACGCCTCGCTGGCCGAGATCAACCCGCTGGTGCTGGCCGGGGACGGCCGCATCGTCGCGCTGGACGCCAAGATCAACTTCGACGACAACGCCCTGTTCCGCCACAAGGAGCTGGCCGAGCTGCGCGATCTGAACGAAGAGGACCCGCTGGAAGTGGAGGCCTCGAAGTTCGATTTGAACTACATCAAGCTGGACGGCACGGTGGGCTGCATGGTGAACGGCGCGGGCCTGGCCATGGCGACGATGGACATCAGCAAGGACGCCGGCGGCAGCCCGGCGAACTTCCTCGACGTAGGCGGCGGGGCGAACAAGGAGCAGATCCGCAATGCCTTCCGCATCCTGATGGACGACAAGAGCGTCAAGGCCGTGCTGATCAATATTTTCGGCGGCATTCTGCGCTGCGACACGCTGGCCGCCGGCGTGGTGGACGCCTCGCGCGAACTGGGGATGAACCTGCCGCTGGTAATCCGCATGGAGGGCACCAACGTCGAGGAAGGCCGCCGCATCCTGCGGGAGTCCGGCCTCAACTTCACTGTGGCCGAGGGCATGAAGGACGCCGCTGAAAAAGTGGTCGCGCTGGCGGGCTAGGGAACAGGAATTCACGATGAGCGTACTGGTCAACAAACACACGCGCCTGCTGGTGCAGGGCTTCACGGGCAAGGAAGGCACCTTTCACACCACGCAGGCGATCGCCTACGGCAGCAACGTCGTCGGCGGGGTGACGCCCGGCAAGGGCGGCTCGACGCACCTGGACCGGCCCGTCTTTGACACCGTGGCCGAAGCGGTGAAGGCCACCGGCGCCAACGCCAGCGTGATCTTCGTGCCGCCGGCTTTCGCCGCCGAGGCCGTGATGGAAGCGGCCGACGCGGGGCTTCCCCTGGTGGTCTGCATCACCGAGGGCATTCCGGCCATCGACATGGTCAAGGCCTGGCAGTACCTTCAGTCGAGGCCGGCCACGCGGCTGATCGGGCCCAACTGCCCGGGCATCATCACGCCGGGGGAGTGCAAGATCGGCATCATGCCCGGCGCTATCCACAAGGCGGGACGCGTGGGCGTGGTATCGCGCTCCGGCACGCTGACCTATGAGGCGGTGGGGCAGCTCAGCGAGCTGGGGATCGGGCAATCGACCTGCATCGGCATCGGCGGGGACCCCATCATCGGGACGACGCATATCGACGCCGTGCGGCTGTTCAACGAGGATCCGGACACCGACGCCATCGTGATGATCGGCGAGATCGGCGGCAACGCCGAGGAGCTGGCCGCAGCCTACGTGAAGCAGTACGTGCGCAAGCCGGTGGTGGGCTTCATCGCCGGCCAGACGGCGCCGCCCGGCCGCCGCATGGGTCACGCCGGGGCCATCATATCCGGAGGGTCGGGCAAGGCCAGCGACAAGATGGCCGCCATGGCCGATGCCGGCATTGTGGTGTGCCAGTCGCCCGCCGAGATGGGCGAGAAGATCAAGTCCGCGCTGAAACTTTAGGATTGGACATTTATGGAACGCACTTTCGCCATTATCAAGCCGGACGCCGTGGCCGCCGGCCATTCGGGCCACATCATCGCCATGATCGAAGAGGCCGGCTTCAGGATCCTGGCCATGCGCAGCCAGCACCTGACGCGCGCGGTCGCCGAGGGCTTCTACGCCGTCCACAAGGGCAAGGGATTCTTCGACGAGCTGATTGAGTTCATGACCGAAGCTCCGGTGATCCTGCTGTCGCTGGAGCGCGACAACGCCGTGGCCCAGTGGCGCGAGGTGATGGGGGCGACCAATCCGGAGAGCGCCGCGCCCGGCACCGTCCGCAAGCTCTATGGCGCGAGCATCGGCCGCAACGCCAGCCACGGGTCGGATTCGGTGGAGAACGCCGCGATCGAGCTGAACTGGTTCTTCCGGGGCTCCGAGCTGGGCTGAGCGGATTGCGGATGCGGGCGCTCAGCCGCGCAGCGCGTGGGGCGACTTCAACTTCTTTCGCACGCGTGGTTGCCGATTCGCGCCGGGCAATGCCTTATGGGGTAGGCGCATGAAGTTTTCTGGCCGGAGCAGGCTTGCCACCGAGATGTCCTCGTCGATCGCCTCCCAGTGAACTCCGATGCCTCCGCCGATGAGTTCCCAATCGGATCGTTCACGAGGTGAAGCGTCAGCCAGCCTCGGAAACCACACCAGCGGAACCGAAACGACCCGGCCATCGGAGAGCGTGACGGACAGGGCGTCGTTCGAACAGGACACCTCGACTGCCAGTGTCTCAGTACTTGCCAGTAAAGTGCTCATACCAATTCTCCAGGAAGAATTGCGCATTCTCCACGACGATCTGCCTGATCTCGGTCATCTCGTGTCCTCGAAAACCTCTCACATCGGCGACTGCCACCGGTTCGAGCCAGAACTTTGCGTAACGTCCTGCGTGCGCCACATGGATGTGGGGTGGTTCCCGCCCCTCCATGCTGAAAAAGAAGAACCTATACCCACGGAGCCTCAGTAAAGCGGGC
>JACRBC010000103.1 GCA_016213245.1 Candidatus Solibacter usitatus
GAAAATGGTTTTGCTACGATCAGTTCAGCTTGACTCCGCCGAGTGACCCAACAGCCGTCCAGCCCGGGCGCGGATCCGGAGCGTCACCCGCTGCCCGAAATCCGATCCAGTGCGCCCTTCCCCAAAACGGTTAAGCACCCACTTGACCCTCATCCGATTATCCACCGCCCGGCTCTGCTAAAATGGAGGTTTCCGACTAAAGTACAGGAGTCCGTTTTTCGCATGCTTCAGGCGACACAACTGCGTCCGGGGATGGTGATCAAGTTCAACAACGAACTGCACACCGTCTTCACAATGGCCCACCGCACGCCGGGGAACCTGCGCGGCTTCGTGCAGGTGAAGATGCGCAACCTGCGCAGCGGCTCGATGTTCGAACACCGCTTTTCGTCCACAGACATGGTGGAGAAGGCGATCCTTGAAGAAGTTGAGATGGAGTACATGTACGACGACGGCGAGTACTTCTACTTCATGAACACGGAGAACTTCGAGCAGACGCACCTGACCAAGGATCATCTCGGCGGCGGCGCCGAGTACATGATCCCGAACCTGAAGGTGCACGTGGAGTACTACGAGGGCAAGCCGATCAGCGTCGAACTGCCTCCGAGCGTGGAGATGAAAGTGATGGAGACCGAGCCGGGCATCAAGGGCGCGTCGGTGTCCAACGTCGGCAAGCCGGCCAAGATGGAGACGGGACTGATCGTGTCGGTGCCGCAGTTTGTGAACGAGGGCGACGTGATCCGGGTGAGCACGTCGGAAGGCGTCTACCAGGAGCGGGTGTCGACCGCTTAGGACCGGTCAGGAGACGACGGCCGTACCCCCTCCCTGCCGGTCGGGGCTCTAACGGTCGTACCCCCTCCCTAACGGTCGGGGCTCTAACGGTCGTACCCCCTCCCTAACGGTCGGGGCTCTGACGGCCGTACCCCCTCCCTAACGGTCGGGGCTCTGACGGTCGGGGCTCTGGTATCCCTTCAGTTTCTGCAGCGCCTCGATGCGGCCGGCGCGGGACTTGGGACTGTCGAGGCTGATGGAGCGGGCATCGCCCAGGTGCGTCCTGATGAATGCGGCGACGCGGGCGACCTCGGCTTCGAGCGGCTTTGACGCCTTCTGGAAGGTCATCCAGGCGATCTCCTGGCGTTCGGTATCGTACTCCCAGAGACCGATGATGCGGCCGCGGTCGACGATGGCGTGGCTGGACAGGCCGGCGGCACCGGCGATGAGTTCCAGCTTGCGGTCCGCTTCGTCGAGCAAGTCCACGACGTTGCGGCGGAGCAGCATGAGCGCGTCGATGGAGCTCACCAGGGCGTAGCAGGGCTCCTTCGGCGGCTTGAATGCGTGTAGCGCGTCGAGATGCGAGGGTAAGATCAGGCGTTCAGAGGCCGGCTCCATCGGCGTGAGCTTCAGCGGCTCGACGGCCTGCCTGATCATTTTCACTCCGAAGCCGGAGAACCACTGGAACTCGGCCATTGTGGCGGGTCCGGTCCAGCGCCAGTAGAGGCGTGCCAGTTCCGTAGCGCACTCCGCGGCTGAGAGTTTGAAACCGGCGAGGGGATTGGGCTGCCAGAGCGCATAGCGATAGCGCTGCTGATCGAGCCGCCCGTTGACCGGGATGCGGCGGATGTCGCCGGACGACTGCAATTCGCCGAGCACGACGGGCAGCGAGGTGGTGAGGCCCTTCTTCTTGCCCTCTTCGCCGAAGTTGCGCACGGCGGGGCCGGCAGCCTGCTTAATCTGTTCCGGATCCAAAGGGCCAGACTGAAGCGCGACCAGGACCTTCGCGGAGAGGTTCTCGAGTTCTTTCTCCAAAGCGCCGAGCTTCAAGGCCAGCTTGCGGTCCCCGCTGGAACCGGAGGCACGGCCGGCGGCGAGGGCGAGAGCGAAGTCGGAGGCCGGGCAGACGTAGGTGCAGCCGCGGGCGGCGGGCAGTTCGTGGATCTTCAAAGCGGCCACATCGGCGTCGATGGCCTGGCGCGATAGGCCGGCGCGGGCGTGCAGGGTGAGGTAGGGTCCTGCGCCGCCGACAGAGCGCGCCCAACCGGAGCGCTGCAAGACCTCGGCCGGCGCGGCGTTGGCAAGGGATCCATCGAGCCCCTGGCGGTGGGCCCACCAGGCGCGGAGACGGGCGATGTCGATAGAGGCGGCCATGTGGCCTATGATGCCAGATGGCGGAGGGCTGCGATCACCAGGGTGTCGCCGTCCGGTTCCACGGTCCGCAGGTCGAGCAACAGCCGGCCGTCATCGATGCGGGCGATGATGGGCGGATCCCCAAGGCGCAACTTCTTCTCCATCGCCACAGCATCTCCGCCAATGGAGATGAGCCAGGTGGGGAGAGTCTGCTCGGGTGTGGAGCCGCCGCCGAGCAGGGAACGGCCCTCAGCGATGCGAAGATCCAACGCCGGGGGGCCGGGTGGGGCCGTCCCGGGAGCCAGGCTGCGCACAATCTGCTCAGCACGCACTCGGAGGAGGTCTGCGTGCTGCCGGATCATGCGATGGACCGGAACGGCCGCCCAATTCTGCGAGAGCAGTAGCCGCAACGTGGTTTCCATGGCCGCGGTGACCAACTTGTCCAGGCGCAGGGCGCGGAAGAGGGGATTGCGGCGCAGACGCTGGATGATCTCCGGCTTGCCCGTGAGGATGCCGGCCTGGGGGCCCCCGAGGAGCTTGTCGCCGCTGAAGGAGACCAGATCGACCCCCGCCTTCAGGCTCTGCGCGATGGTGGGCTCCACGATGCCGAATCCTGACAAATCAGAGAGGCAGCCGCTGCCCAAGTCCTCGTAGAGCGGGATGCCTCGCTGCCGGCCCAAGCCGGCCAGCTCTTCCAGTGCCGGGCGCCCGGTGAAGCCCTGGATGCGGAAGTTGCTGGGATGGACGCGCATGAGCAGGCGGGTCTTCAGCGTGATGGCCTGGCGGTAGTCCTCGATGCGGGTTCTGTTGGTGGTTCCCACCTCGACCAGCGCGGCGCCGGAGCGGGACATAATCTCGGGGATGCGGAAGCCGTCGCCGATCTCGATCAGTTCGCCGCGGGAGATGATGGCCTCGCCGCCGCCAGCGAGCTCATTGAGCGCGAGAAAGACGGCCGCGGCGCCGTTGTTCACCAGGATGGCCGGCGCGCCGAGCAGGCGCTCAAGCAAGCCGGAGGTGTGGCTGTCGCGCTTGCCGCGCTTGCCGGTGGCGAGATCGTACTCCAGGTTGCAGTAGCCGGTGGAAGGCTGGTGCGAGGCCAGCGGCGCTCGTCCGAGGTTGGTGTGGAGGATGACGCCGGTGGCGTTGATGACGCGCCGGAGGGAGGGCCGGCCGAGCGCGGCGAGGCGATGGCGCACCAGGGAAGCGGGATCGGGTAAGACGTTTGAGCCGGCGCGAATCAGCCCGCGAATCTGCTCCAGCACCTCGCGGCAGACGTCCACAACCACGTCGCGCGGGAAGCCGTCCGTGATGGACGAGGCCAGCTCGTCCACCGACGGAAGCAGCCGGAACTGATCCTGAGAGTTCACTTCAGGGGGAACAGCGCGCGCAGTTCGTCCAGCTTGGGGCGGCGGCCGTACTCGCAGAGCTCGAAGCTTTCGACGTGGCGCACGCCGCCGGCGGCGGCTTCGCCGAGCTCTTCCACCAACGTCTTTTTCACCGCCTCGTTGACGGTCTGGTCGCGCTGGGTGGAGAGCCAGGTTTTGCGTTCCTTGGGATCCTTGGGAACCTGGTCGAGCCGGCGGTCGACCCACGGGAGCCATTCGTAGAACTGCGAGACGTGGGCGTCCATGGCGTTGATCTTCTGCTCCCAGACGGAGTCCAGCGGCACGACGACGTCGGGGCGGAAGGGCGCTGGTTTCTGGAAGCCGTCCTGGTAGTAGAGGAAGATGGGGTTGCGCTCCAGCGGGGCGGTGTCGGCCACGACGTTGGGGACGACCACCATGTAGGCGGCGTCCTGGACCAGTACGCCGGTGTAGCGATGGTCGGGATGGTAGTCGTTGGGCCGGGGCGCGATGACGATATCGGCCTTCCACTTGCGGATGACGCGAATGACCTGGCGTCGCACCTCGAGCGAAGGCACCAGCTCACCGTCGTGGTTGTCGAGCACCTCGTACTCCATGATGCCGAGGCGGCGGGCGGACTCCTGCGTTTCGAGGTACCGGCGCTTGGCCAGGGCCGCGCCGCCGAGGGTCTGGTGGCCGGCGTCGCCGTTGGTGACGGAGAGGAACTTGACGGCGTGGCCGGCCTTGGCGAACTTCGCCGCGGCGCCGCCGAACTTGATGTCGCAGTCGTCCGGGTGCGCGCCGATGGCGAGGATGCGCAGCTTCTGCCTCGGTACGGCGGGCTGGCCGATGGCCAGGGCGGCGGAGAAAAGCGCCAATGCAAGCGGTGTGAATCTCATGCTGTTCCGAAGAGTCCCTTCCAGGTGACTTCCTTTCTGTCTTGGTAGGCCGTGCGGCCGAGGATGGCGATCATGGTGGAGAGCGCCGAGCGTTCGGCGACGTTTTCGACGTCGCCGGAGAGGATGCGGCCGAGGAACTGCTCGATGCCTTCGTAGGTAATGTCGCGCTTGGAGAGGATGGTCTCGCTGTCCTTCGGGCCCTTGTAGTGAATCATGGAGGAGCGCGAGGTGAGCAGGGTGCCCTTGGTCCCGGTGAACTCTTCGCCCACCTTCCGGTAGCCTGGCGGCGTGAGCTGGTTGGCCTCGAAGTTGACCAGCATGTTGCCGGGCCATTCGAAGATGACGCTCAGGTTGTCGCTGATGTCCATGTTGGTGCGCACCTTGCGGACCGAATAGCCGATGGCCTTCAGCGGCAGGCCGCCGAGGAACCAGTGGAGCACGTCGATGTTGTGGCAGTCCTGCTCGACGATGATGTCGCCTGAGTACCTGCGGTCAGTGAACCAGTTGCGGAGGGCGGCGGCTTTGGGATCGAGGCCGGGGTAGTCGCGGCGCGTGAAGGGATCATTGGCGATCCAGTAGCCGCGGGCCGTGGAAAGCGGGCCGATGGCGCCGTCCATGAGGCGTTTGTAGGCTTCGAGGTAGACGGGGCCGTAGCGCTGCTGGTAGCCGAAGGAGAGCACCTTTTTCGGATCCTGCCTGCGCCCGGCCCTGATGACGCGCTGGCAGCCCTCGACGTCGACGCCGGCTGGTTTTTCGCAGTAGACGTGCTTCTTCGCGGCCACCGCGGCCTCCAACATGCGCGGGTGTTCGAAGGGCGGCGTGGCGATGATGACGGCGTCGATGGAGGGGCTGGCTAGGAGCTTCTCGAAGTCCTTGTAGGCGTCCACCTGATCGAGTTTGAGCGCCGTCTTGGCCTGCTCGATGCGATCGTCGTAGAGATCGCAGAGCGCGGTAATGCGGGCTCTGGGATCGGCGTGGGTGATGCCGGCATCGTAGGTGCCGCGGCCTCCGCTGCCGATGAGCCCGACGGAGATCTTGGAGTTCGCCTGCGAGCCGCGAACGGCCTGCGGAGAGACGATGCTGAACGCGCCGGCCGCGCTCCGAGCGAGGACGGACCGGCGGGAGATGGGGTGAGAAGGGTGTCCGGACATGGTGTGTTCTCTGCGGCTCGATTCTATCTCAGTCGGCAACAGGGCGCTCCGCCGAGGAGGCAGCCTGGGTGCGAGGTTGAGAGTGGGCCCGGTGGTAGATTTCGCGGATCTCGGTGCCGGTGAGGGCCACGGCGAGGGCGCCGGCAATCAGGAGCGGGACAGTGATGACGAAGAACATGACGCCGGTGACCATCTTGGCGGTCTGCGCATCCACGCCGAGGACCTTGTGGAGCGCGAGGTAGCCGCAAACGTGAAAGAGCCCGACATTGCCCGGCGCGGCGGGCACGATGGTGCCGAGGCGGAGCACGACGAGGACAACGGCCGAAGCGCCCAGACCCAGATCCAGCCCGTAGCCGGCGAGCATGGCGTGGATCGGAACCACCTGGAGCCAGAGGTAGACGGTGCTGGCGCCCACAGCCAAGATGAAGGTGCGCGCGCGGCCCATCTCATGCAGTCCTTCCACGATCATGCGCAGCGGCTCGGCCCAGCGGTGGCGCGTGGTGACGTGGCGGGCGAACCTCCGGTCGAGCACGGCGAAGGCGACCAGGCTGCCGATCAGCGCGACGAGCGCGGTGAGGATCCAAACGCCGGCGCCGATCTCGTTCGGCAGATCGAGGAACATGGTGGTGACGGCAAAGCCTAGGATGAGCCAGACGCCGTCGATGAGGCGTTCAATCAACGCCGAGCTGAGCACCTTGGGGAAGGGGATGCGGTCCCAGACGGTGATGAGATAGCAACGGATGAGTTCGCCGCTGCGCAGGGGCAGAACCTCGTTGGCGAACATGCCGATGTAGATGGCCTGAACGCTTCTCCAAAGGGGGAGGCGCGCCACGGGGCGCAGCAGGATGTTCCAGCGCCAGGCCTGGGAGACATAGACGAGCACGTCGCAGGCGGCGGCCAGGGCGATCCAGGCCCAGTGGATGCGGGCCAGCTTAGGGAGTTCCTCGCGCCAGTTGAAGTCGTGGTAGACGTACAGCAGGCAGCCCAGCGAGAAGGCCGAAACCAGAACGGTGCCCAGCCATGGGGGCGTCCGCCGCCCAGATGAACATTTCGCTTCGGAAACTGGCCCCATCTTCACTTCCATCTTAGACGCCTCGACTCCCGGAAAAACGGAGCGGGGCGTTTAGGCCTTGCGCGCGGCGGTGCTGCCGCGCACGATCAACTCCGGCGTGAGTTGGATGCACACCGGCGCGGAGGAGGTCTCCCGGCCCTCGATGCGCGCAATGAGAAGCTCGGCGCCACGGCGGCCGATGTCGTAGGCGGGCTGCGCGACGACGGTAAGAAGCGGCTGGATGGCGTCGCCGAAGGGGATGTCGTCGAAGACGGCGAGGGAGACGTCTTCGGGGCAGCGCACTCCAAGTTCGTGCATGGCCTTCAACGCGCCGAAGCCCATCATGGCGTTGGTGGCAAAGATGGCGGAGGGCGGGTTGGACTCAAGCAGGAGTTCCTTGGCCAGCAGGTAGCCGCTCTCCAGGCGGAAGACGCCCGCACGGATCAGCGCGGGGCTCTCCTCCAAGCCGTGCTCGCGCAGCACGTCAAGGTAGCCGGCCAACCGTTCCTGGCCGGTCTGCACCTCGGGCGAGCCGGCGAGGATGGCGATGCGAAGGTGGCCACGGGAGACCAGGTGCTGCAGGCACATGCGCGCGCCCTTGCGGTTGTCGACGCCGACGGAATCGACGAGCGCACCAGGGGGAATCCGGTCCAGGCAGACTACCGGAGTACCGGCGTCGATGCTGGCGGCAATGTGGGTGGGCTCGCCGGTGTCCGGGGCCATGACCAGGAGAATGCCGTCGACCTTGCGGGCGCGCAGCAGGGACATGGCGCGGCGTTCGCGATCACCATGATCGTCGGTATTGAGCATGATCATCAGGTAGCCATGGGCCAGCGCGGCGTCCTCGGCGCCGCGAATCACCTGCGGGAAGAAGGGATTGGTAATGTCGCTGACGATGGCGCCGAGAGTCTTGGTGGAGCGGGTTTTGAGGCTGCGCGCGATCTGGTTGGGGAGGAAATCGAGCGCGTCCATCGCCTCCTGGACGCGCGCCCGCAGCTCGGGGCGCACCGATTCAGAGCCAGCCAGGACGTTCGAGACGGTCCCCACCGAGACGCCGGCTCTCTTGGCAACTTCACGAATGGTGACCATCGTCATGCCAATCTACCATTCCGCGCAGGCGTGATAGCATCAAACCGAATGCGGGCAAGTGCCATCGTCATTCTCTCCATGTCGCTCTGGCTGGCCGGCTGCACGCCTGACCACGGGAGCGCGCCCGCGACTGCCGTGAAGAAGGCAGCTCCGCCACCGCCCTCCGACGAGACCCGCCGTTTTCCCGCCGCCCACCTGGTGGAGGCCAAAGTGGTGGAGGGCCACCTGCTGGACCACGCCTTTCTCCCCGGGGGAAATATCGCTCATTACAAGCAGGGCCAGCGCGAATACGACCTGATACTGATCCGCACCGGCAGCCCGACGTCGGCGGCGCTGCTGCTGCTCGATTACCAGAAGAAGCTCGAAAAGCCGGAGGTGGTGGCGCACTTCGGCGGCTACTTCGGCAAGGACAGGGCGCGTGACGCGTTTATCTTCACCAAAGGGGAGACGCTGTGCGGGGTGCTGGGGATGAAGCTTGCGGAGGCCGATCCGGTGGGGCGCGAACTGGCCGCCCGCGTGCCGTAAAAGCGAGCCGTCAACGGCCTTGACTTGCACCTGCAACCGGCCTATTTTCGAGGCGGAGAGGAGGTGCGTCATGCAGCGCAAACCCCTATTGCCGCTCCTCGCTTTGATGGTGGCGGGCGCATCGGCCTGCTCGCAAGGGCGGCATTCGGCGGCCGGATTCAGGCTGCCCGACAACGGCGACCCCGCCAGAGGCCAGATGGCGTTCGTGGCTCTGGAGTGCCACGGCTGCCACCAGGTGAAAGGCGCGGAGCTTCCCGCGGTGGAGAGCCGCATGAAGGCGCCCGTCGTCCTCGGTGGGCCGGTATCACGTACCGTAACCGACGGCTACCTGGTGACCTCGGTGATCCATCCGAGCTTCAAACTGGCGAGTTATCCACCGAGCGAAATCGCGGTGGAGGGCCGGTCGCGAATGCCGGACTATACCGACAAGATCACGGCCCGGCAACTCACCGACGTGGTGGCCTTCCTGCAGGCGCACTACGAGGTCGTACGCCCGTCGAGGGAATATCCGGTCTACTACTGACGATGGCCAGCCGAGTGGAGAAACTGCTGTGACGGGATGTGGGAGCCCGCTTCCCGGGCGGAGGAGAGTTGGTTGCGGGGGTAGGATTTGAACCTACGACCTTTGGGTTATGAGCCCAACGAGCTACCAGGCTGCTCCACCCCGCATTCCAATCCTAGCAACAGGGCGGAAGGCCGTCAAGCGTTGTGCAATTCGCGTTGTGCAATTCGCAGACCCATTGATCTCTGGGGCGGGGGGGCCTATGATCACAGTGGGAGGTGCGACGCGCCGATGTCACCGGCCGTTGACTCTTCCGACAGCGCAAGTTCATCTAGGACCAAGCTATGTCAAACTACCTGATCATTCCCCTGCTCTTCCTAGGCGGCGTTCTGGCCGCTCAAACAGAAGTTCGAAAGGTGCCAGTGCAGCCGACGCCGGCCTCTTCGGGCCCGGAGATGTACAAGACCTATTGCGCCTCCTGCCATGGCCTCGACGGCAAGGGGCGAGGCCCAGCGGCCGCCGCGATGAAGGCGCCGCTGCCCGACCTCACCACGCTGTCGCGCCGGAACGGAGGGAAGTACCCTGAACTGCGCGTGGTCAACTCCATCAACGGCGAGGCTGGCCTGTCCGCACACGGCGGCAAGGAGATGCCGGTGTGGGGCTACGTTTTCCGTGAAATGAAGGGTGGTTCCGGCGAGGAGGCGAGCCTCCGGCTGCGCAACCTGACGCGTCACATCCAGAGCCTCCAGCAGCCGTAGTTCGGCCGCTTCTGCACAGGACCGGCGGGGCCAGCGTGAACGAACATTCAGGTGCTATCATGCACGCACAAGGAGTAGCGCGGCATGCAGCTTCGGGTGCTTTCGTTCGTTCTCGCCGGCGGTAAGGGGACCCGTCTTCACCCGTTGACCAAAGAGCGTGCCAAGCCCGCGGTCCCCTTCGGCGGGCAGTACCGGATCATCGACTTCGTCCTCTCCAACCTGGTCAACTCAGGGATTCATTCCATCTACGTTCTTATCCAGTTCAAGAGCCAGTCGCTTTTGCAACACCTGCGCGACGGCTGGGAGTTCTCCGGCATCCTCAAGGACCGTTACATCATCCCCGTGCCGGCCCAGATGCGCTCGCCCGGAGAGAGCTGGTACCGCGGGACGGCCGACGCCATCTTCCAGAACCTGAACCTGATCGAGCAGTCCGATCCCCACGTGGTGGCCGTTTTCGGCGCCGACCACATCTACCGCATGAACATCCGCCAGATGATCGAGTTCCACGAGCAGAAGCGGGCCCAGGCGACCGTGGCGGCCATCCCGGTGCTCAAGGAGTTCGCCTCCGAGTTTGGCGTGATCGAGATCACCGCCGACGGCCGCATCATTGCTTTTCACGAGAAGAACCCCGACGCACCCACCATGCCCGGCAATCCCGACATGGTGCTGGCTTCGATGGGCAACTACGTCTTTTCCACCGGCCCGCTGTTGAAGTTCCTCCTCCAGGACAGCCGGGAGGAATCTTCTTCCCACGATTTCGGCCGCGACATCCTGCCGAAGTGGGTGGAGCGCGGCGACGTGTTCGCCTACGACTTCCAGACCAACAGCATCCCCGGCGACCCCATCGGCGCGCCGGTCTACTGGCGCGACGTCGGCACCATCGACGCGTACTACGAGGCCACCATGGACCTGCGCATGGTCACGCCGGTGCTCAACCTGTATAACCGGCAGTGGCCGCTGCGCACGGCCGGGTACGACGACCCTCCCGCCAAGTTCACCTTTGACGAAGAGGGGCGCCGGGGGTCGGCGTTCGACTCGATTGTCTCCTCCGGCTCCATTCTCTCCGGGGGGCAGGTGCGCAACTCCATCATCGGCCGCGGCGTGCGCCTGCATGCGGGGTCCAGTGTTGAGGACTCTATCGTCTTCGACAACTGCGACATCGGGCGGCGGTCCAAGGTCCGCAAGGCGATCCTAGACAAGAATGTACATCTACCGGAGGACTCCGTGATCGGTTACGACCTGGAGACCGACCGGCAGAAGTACCACGTGACCGAGTCGGGCATTGTGGTGGTGGAGGGGCGGCGGTCGCGGGTTCAGGTCTCGTCCATCGAGGTCTGACCGCCTCCTTTAGTACCTTTAGTACCTCTATAATCAGATCCTGCTCATCGCTGGCAGAAAGTGTTCAGAGGGCTCATCCGCGCCCTGTATCCATGCGGTTTTGGAGGACCTTCGAAAAGAATCGGACTTGTCGCTCCTTCTTGGTTCCGGCTATGCCGGGTTAGGCGTGTGTGCTTTTGCGGCCAGCGTCAGCATCAATTCAACGTCGGCGACACGGAGTCTGAGCGCCACCGGCACGGCGGTGGAGTTCTTGCACACCGCTGTCCCCGGAACCAGTGACAAGATACTGGCCTCTCAGCAGCTCGTCATTAACAGCGTTGCCACCGGCTTGACTACAGCCAGCCACCAGTCCTCGGACTATGTGTTCAGCTTCGGATCGACCATTGGAGCGGGTCCCACGGCCACCGCAGCGACACTTGATTTGTCTACTGCCGTGAGCCAGGCCATGACGTTGGCTGCCGCCTCTTTTGAGGTGTATCCGAAGAGGTACTCGACGTCTAGCTTCTGCACCGGGCCACCAGCCGGCCTACTTATTCTAGTTAGGCAGTGTGCATAAATAAGTACTTCATCTTACTGGGGTGAGATGGTGTAGTTCCAGTCGCCATGGAAGGGATGCCGTGCAAGGTTGATGGCAGCGAGTTTGGCATCGGAGATCTTCACGCCCTTGGGATATTTGCCTTCA
>JACRBC010000104.1 GCA_016213245.1 Candidatus Solibacter usitatus
CAGTTTCTCCCGGTCAGCAGGCTTCACCACCAGTGGTTTTTTCGGACGTCCAGTGCGCATGATGCTCTCCAAAACGAACTCAAGACCATTATGCGGCAGACGTCCAACTTATGCAATGAACTTATAACTCAGGACACTAGCTTCGGCATACATATGGCTGGGTGAGGGTGATGCGGCCGTGGAGGCGCTGAAGAACGCACGGGCCGTCATGCCGGCACACAGCAGGTACCGGCTGCAATTGATGGCGCTACGGGCTCGCCTGGCGATGCGGCGTGGACCGGCTGAGGAGGCCCAAAGCCTTCTGGCGGAAGCACTGGAAGAGTGCAGCACGCGCGGTGATCACGCCATCGAAGCACTCCTGTGGAACGACCTGGCGAGGGAGCGGTTGGGGCGTGGAGACCTGGAGGGGGCCGAGGAGGCGGTAGCCAACGAGTACCGGCTGCGCAGCCTGTTCCATCTCGGACACCTGGAAGATTCTTACACGGTTCTCGGTCGATTACGGCTGGCACAAGGCAGGCCGCTGGATTCGTTGGCGGCGTTTCAGACGGCCGGCCGGCTGGGGAAGGAGCGAGGCGGGACGGGCAATCCCTGGGCGAATGAGTTTGACGAGGCGACGGCTCTTGCCGCGGCAGGGCGGAGGGACGAGGCGTTCAGGAGGCTGCGGGAGGCCTGGAAACTGGCGCTGGCGTGGCGGGCGGAGATGCTGCCGGCGCAATTGACGGAACTGTCGGCTGACGTCTCGCTGGCCGAACTGTCCACCGCGATGGCGGACACGGCGAACGCCGGTCTGGCGGATCGCGACAGGGATGAGGATCGGATATGGGACGCCTTTGTGGCGGTGGAGCAGGGCAGGGTGGCCAGCCTCACGAGGCAGGTGTATGCCCGGCAGAGTGTTCGCGATCGGCTGGGACCGGAGTATCTTGCGGCGTTGTCATCCTGGCGGGCAACAGTGGCGAGCAGCCTGGCGTCGGAGGCGAAACCCCTGGCAGCCGTGCACGCCACCCTGGCCGGCCTGGAAGGCCGGGCAGGTATCGAGCCGCTGCCTGGCTCGGGATTTGAGCAGGAGAGGCCGCGCGGCCTGGTGTCGAGGCTGCAAAGGGCGCTGAGGCCTGAGCAGGCGCTGTTTTCATTCCGGATGTCTGAACCACGGTCGCACCTGTGGGTATTGACTGGAACAACATCAACGTACCTGGACTTGCCAGGGCGGCGGGAACTCGGCGGCCGGCTGGCGCGATTCCGCGAAACGGTAATGAACGGCGGCGCCGATTCCGGCGGGGAGCCGGCCTCGCTGTACGAGACGATCTTTGGAGGGATTCCGGCGGAGGCGGAGACCGCCTCAGAGTGGCTGTTGAGCCTGGACGACGCGCTGCACGCCGCCCCACTGGCTGCACTGCGTACGCGCACGGGACGTTCGGCGCCCTACCTGGCTGAAGTACGGACGCTGCGCAGCGTGCCGTCGGCGCTGACAATCTTGCAGGGCGTGGTTCGGAACCGGGGCAGCGGCCTGGTGGCGATTGGGGGGGCGATTCACAATGAAGCGGACGGCAGGTTGGGTGGGGGTGAGGAGGGGCGCGCCAAACTGCATCTGTCTCATTGGGTGTGGCCGTTGGCGCGAAAGTCAGAACCTCGCCGCAGTTTCGAACTGGCTTCGCTGCCCGGGAGCCTGCGAGAGGTGAAGTCGGTGGCCCGGGCATGGTCGAAAGAGGGATTGAGCGCGCGGCTCATCACCGGCGCCGACGCTTCGGAACCGAATGTCGAGGAAGCGCTGAGGAGTGGCCCAGAAGTTGTTCATTTCGCGACTCACGTGATTCCGATCAAGGTCCAGGGCGCGGGTGTGGCGGTCAGCCACCGGGTGGACATGCAGGCTGCCACACGAGTGCAGGCGACACGCAGGCCGGATGACGCGTTCATCGCGCTTTCTCTGGACCGCAGCGGCAGACGGCAGGGCATCAACACGGGTATGGTGTCGGCCATCAGCCTGCCGGGAAGTCTGGTGGTGTTGAACGGGTGCGGTTCCGGCCTGGGGACGGTGCAACCCGGCGCCGGGCTGATGGGTTTCACGCGCGCATGGCTGGCGGCGGGCGCCCGGTCGGTGGTGGCCAGCCTCTGGCCAGTGCCCGACGATGACGGGGAGATGTTCAGGATCTTTTATCAGGTGTACGGGAGTGGACAAGGTGTTGCCAAGGCGCTGAAGGCCGCGCAGACGGCCATGATAGCGAGCCGGTCGTGGCGATCCCATCCACGATATTGGTCAGCTTACTTCCTCGTGGGTAAGGAGTGAGTGATATGCAGCTTTTCTCCAGCGGGAGCGCACGGCAGGACGCGGAAGATCCGGCGCCGGATGCGAGACCCGATGATAAGTCGGCAAACACGGACAGCGGGCGGCCCGAGCAGGCGAGTGAACTTGCCGCGGAACGATGGATCGCTCTTGTCGATCGGATCAGAGACCACAACGAGGAAGCGATGGAGGAATTGTACCGGGTGTTCTCGCGCGGCATCCGGTACTATCTCTGCCGCCATTTGGGGCCACAGGAGTTGGAGGACAAGGTACACGACACATTCCTGATTGTGGTGCAGGCGATCCGCGGCGGTGGCCTCAGGGAACCTGAGAAGCTGATGGGATTCGTGCGGACTGTAGTCAGGCGGCAAGTTGCCGCCTTTATTGACACCGCCGTACAGTCGCGTCGCGACTTCACTGACCTGGAGGTCGGAGGCAGGGTGCCAGACATCCGGCAGAACCCGGAGGAGAGGGTGCTGGAGGGTGAGCGCTCGGACATTATGGCGAAGGTGATGCGCGGCATTTCGAGGCGGGACCGTGAGATCCTGACGCGCTTCTACCTGTTCGAGCAGACCCAGGAACAGATTTGTGAAGAGATGAACCTGACCGAGACACAGTTCCGGCTGTTGAAGTCTCGCGCCAAGGCGCGTTTCGGAGAGTTGGGGAGGAGGAAGCTTGCGCGAATCAAGGTGCGCGAATTAATGTTGAGAAAGGCGACCGGGTCGGGCCACTAGTCATGATGAAATCTACATTTTTGGCTACGGCCGGACGCCAACTGGGGTGATCGGTATTGCTGTGGCGCCGGAGCCGGGAGGACGATCATGACAGGGCTGAGTTGGGAGGACGACGGCGCCGGGGAGAGTCTAATGACGCGCCGGTCCGTTCAGCAGTGCTTGAGCAGCAAGGAGATCGAGGACTTTCTCTTTGACCGGTTGTCGGGTGTTACGCGCGAGGTGATCGAGGAGCACCTGCTGGTTTGCCACAAGTGTCTGGACCGTGTGGAGGAAGAGGAGAAGTACTTCGGCGCCGTCAGGAAGGCCGCGGCGCGGATCCAGCAGGAAGAGTTCACAGCGGCTGTCGCCGGCAAGCCGCCGGTTCCGGGCAAACTGCGGGAGTGGTTTGGAAAGTTCTTCGGGAAGGGACCGGCGGTCTGGGCAACGGTGGGCCTGGCGGGCGTATTGGCGACGGTTGTTCTGGTGCAACGCCAACCGGGGGCGAAGACGGAAGTTGAAGTCGCGCTGCGGTTGGAGCGAGGTGGCGCGCCGGAAGAACCGGCGGCAGCCGCCGGCCGCACGATGATACTGACCGTAGACATCCAGGAGTTGCCCGACGCTCCGGTCTACCGCCTGGACGTGGTAGATGGAGCGGGGCGGCTCATGGCGTCCGGTGAAGTCGCTCCACAGACGGGACGGTTGAGGTGGAAGGTGCCGCGCGTACTGGCCGCCGGGGCCTATTGGGTGAGGCTAAGGAACCCTGAAGAGCCGCTGGAACTCCTGAGAGAGTACGGACTGGTGGTGCGGTAGCGGGCTGGCAGGACGTGGAACAATAGTCAATTGTTCCATGTCAGTGCTGCACGCGGTTGCGGTTTTCGGAGCGGCCTTCCTGGCCGGCATGATCAACTCCATCGCCGGCGGAGGGACGCTGGTATCGTTCCCCACGTTGATCTGGGCGGGGCTGCCTCCGATCGTCGCCAACGCCACCAATACAGCGGCGATCTGGCCGGGCACCCTTGGCGGCATGTGGGGCTACAGGCGCGAACTGCAAGCGGTTCCGCGGCGCTACCTTTTGCTGCTCGCCCCCAGCTTGACAGGTGGGATTGTGGGCGCGGTGCTGTTGCGCATGACGCCGGCTCAGGCGTTCAGCACGATGGTGCCGTACCTGATCCTGTTCGCCACCGTGTTGTTCATGGCGCAGGAGACCATCCAGCGCTGGCTGGGGCTTCACCGCGGCGGTGATCAGGGCAGCGGGCGGTGGCTGGCCGGGGCGATGGCGTTTCAGTTCCTTGTCGGCGCCTATGGCGGCTATTTCGGCGCAGGCATCGGCATCCTGATGCTGGCGGCGCTCAGCCTGCTGGGCATGTCGGACATCCACCAGATGAACGGTTTGAAAAACGTCCTCGGCGGCTCGATCAACGGGATCGCGTCTCTGTACTTCATCTACTCCGGAATGGTCTACTGGCCGGATGTGCTGGTGATGGCGGTGGCCGCGATCCTGGGCGGCTGGGCCAGCGCCCGACTGGCGCGGCGGTTGGGGCGGCTCTTCGTGCGCCGGGCCGTGGCCGTCATCGGATTCGGCATGGCCGGCTCACTGTTCCTGAAGGGTTAGGCGGCCGGCTTTTCTCCGGCCACCAGCACGGTCTCGAAGTGGGGGGCCTGCTCTTCCTTGTGCACCACCGCGGCTTCGATTCGGGCGAAACCCGCTCTTTGGAGGAACCCGACCAACTCCGCTTCGGTGAAGCCGAGCCAGAGGTCGGCGTACAACTCGCGAGCTTCCTCGAAGTGGTGGCGCTTGAGATCGAGGACGGCGATGCGGCCGGCAGGCTTCAGTATCCGGAAGGCTTCGGCGACAGCCTTGGCCGGATGCTGGGCATGGTGCAGGGACTGGCTAAAGAACGCCAGGTCCACCGATCCGCCGTCGATTGGGAGGGCCTCCATGTCGCCCTTTCTGTACTCCAGGTTGTTGATGCCGTGAGAGCGGGACAACTCGGCGCCGAACTCCACCATCCTGTCGGAGTTGTCGACGGCGATGACTTTCTTGGCTCGTTGCGCGAGCAGTTGAGAGAAGGTGCCTTCGCCGGCGCCGAGGTCGGCCACCACCAGCGGCGGCATCAGTTTGAGCAGCGTCTCCGCCAAACCCTTCCAACTCCGGCCGGGGACGTAGTGTTTGCCGAACTTTCCGGCCAGTTCGTCAAAGTAGGCCCGCATGCGGTCGCCCCGGCGCTGGAGCGCCAGTTGCAGCGCCTGCCGGTCGCGCGCGCATTCTTCGATCTCCAGTTCGGCCGCGCGCATCAATCCGAGCAGGGCAGCGGTTTGTTCCCTCATCCGGTACAGGATGTTCTTGCCGGTGCGGCGGTCCTCCACCAGCCCGGCGGCTTTTAACTGCGAAAGGTGAGTCGAGATGGTGCTCTGGCCAGTGGCGAGAACATCCTGGAGTTCCGCCACCGAGAGTTCCTCCTGCTCCAGTAGCAGCAGGATACGCAGCCGGTTGGGGTCCGACAGCGCCTTCATGGATCTTAGGGTTGACGGCATGACACCTCTCTGCTATTCTATCAACGTATCGTGATTTGTCGATAAAATACTTGGCCAGATCGATTGGAGACCACCAATGAGTACCACCCTGAACCCTGCCGCCACCGATTTCAAGGTGGCCGATCTTTCTTTGGCCGATTGGGGCCGGAAGGAGATCAACATCGCCGAGTCCGAGATGCCGGGACTGATGTCAATCCGGCGGAAGTACGCGCCGGCCAAGCCGCTGCAGGGGGTCCGGGTGACCGGTTCGCTGCACATGACGATCCAGACGGCGGTGCTGATTGAGACGCTGGTGGACCTCGGCGCCACGGTGCGCTGGGCCTCGTGCAACATCTTTTCGACGCAGGACCACGCGGCGGCGGCCATTGCGGCGGCGGGCGTGCCCGTCTTCGCCTGGAAGGGCGAGACGCTGGAAGAATACTGGGATTGCACCCTGAAGGCCGTACTGCACCCCAAGGGGAAGGGCCCGCAGCTTGTTGTGGACGACGGCGGCGACGTGACGCTGCTGATCCACAAGGGGTACGAGCTCGAGAACGGTTCAGACTGGGTGAACACGCCTTCGGAGACGCATGAAGAGCAGGTGATCAAGAACCTGCTGAAGCGGGTACAGGCCGGCAATCCGGCCTGCTGGCGCGAACTGGTGAAGGAGTGGCGCGGCGTGTCGGAGGAGACCACGACGGGCGTGCACAGGCTTTACAAGATGCAGCAGGAGGGCAAGCTCCTCGTGCCGGCGATCAATGTGAACGACTCGGTGACGAAGTCGAAATTCGACAACCTGTATGGCTGCCGGGAATCGCTGTCCGACGGCATCAAGCGGGCGACCGACGTGATGGTGGCGGGCAAGGTGGCCGTGGTGTGCGGCTACGGCGACGTGGGCAAGGGCTCGGCGCATTCGCTGCGGGGATTCGGAGCGCGGGTGATTGTGACCGAGATCGACCCCATCAACGCCTTGCAGGCGGCGATGGAGGGCTTTGAGGTGACGACGGTGGAGGACACGCTGGGCCGCGGCGACATCTATGTCACCACGACCGGCAACTGCGACATCCTCACGCTGGAGCACATGGCGAAGATGAAGGACCAGGCGATTGTGTGCAACATCGGCCACTTCGACAACGAGATCCAGATCGACCGGCTGAACAACGCCCCCGGGGTGCAGAAGCTGAACATCAAGCCGCAGGTGGACCAGTACACGTTCCCGGACGGCCACCAGATCTTCATGCTGGCCGAGGGGCGGCTGGTCAACCTGGGGTGCGCCACAGGCCACCCGTCATTCGTGATGTCGAACTCGTTCTCCAACCAGACGCTGGCGCAGCTCGATCTGTGGAAGAACAAGGACACCTACGCGGTGGGCGTCTATACGCTGCCCAAGAAGCTTGACGAAGAGGTGGCGCGGCTGCACCTGGAGAAGATCGGCGTGAAGCTGACGCGGTTGACGGAGAAGCAGGCCGAGTACCTGGGCGTGCCGGTGGACGGGCCGTACAAGGCCGATCACTACCGGTACTGAGGGGCTGTTGATTGAATAGACTGATTCTCCTGCTGGCGCTGCCGGTGTGCGCGCAGAGCGTTGCTCCGGTGGACGCCCTGATTGAGGCTGGCCATTGGAAGCGGGCGCGCGCGCAGACCGAGGCGCGTCTGCGCGCCAACCCGAACGATGCGCAGGCTCATGCCTGGCTCTCGAAGATCAGGGGCGGCTTCGGCGACCTGGAAGGGTCGATCGAATCGGCCGGGCGGTCGGTAGCGCTGAATCCGAACAGCGCTTCCAACCACGCGCAGTTGGCCGAGGCCTGCGCCATGATGGCGGACAAAGCGCACGTGTGGAAGAGCATCGCCAACGTGCGCCGGATGAAGAGAGAGATCGCCGCCGCGCTGGCGCTGGACGAGCGGCACATCGACACGATGCTGGTGGACATGATGTTTTCGTGGAAGGCCCCGTCGATCGCGGGAGGAGACAAAGCGCTGGCCGAACGGCTCGCCGATCGAATCCTATCGATTTCGACGGCCTGGGGTGCGCTGGCTCACGCGCGTTTGCTGCAGGACCAGGGCGACGACGCGACAACGGAGGGCTGGCTCAAGAGGGCGGTCCAGGCAGAGCCGGGCTTCTACCGGGCTCGCGTCTCGCTGGCGCGTTTCTATTGCTGCACCTCGGTGCGGCATCGCCCTGAACTGGCGGAGAAAGCGGCGCTGGAAGCCATCGCTTTGGATCCGGAGGCGGAGCCGGCGTATTCGATCCTGGCACGCGTCTATGCTTCGCAGCAGCGCTGGAGCGACCTGGAGAACGTGGTCGAGCGGGCGTCCAGGGCCGTTCCGGACAACCTGGGCCCCTTCCTGGCCGGCGCGCAGGCGCTGCTGGACACGGGGCAGGATTTCCGCCGTGCGGAACGATACATTGCCCGCTACCTCTCGCAGCCGCCCGAGGGGCGGCAGCCGACCCACGCCGAGGCCCACTGGCTGCTGGCCGCGCTGCACGAGAAGGAAGGCCGCAAGCAGGAAGCGATTCGGGAGCTGAGGGCGGCGCTCGAACTGGAGTCGGGGTTCGAGCCGGCGCGAGCGTCGTTGAAGCGGTTGTTGCGAGCCTGAGGGCCGGCGTCTCTGGTATAGTTCCGAGCGGCGGCCGGCGCGCCGCCGGCATCATGCTCGCCCGGCTTGTCTTGCTCTTCCTCGCCTCACTCCCACTGCGGAGCCAGGTTCCCGATCTCTATGCAGCGCCGCCGCGGCTTATCTTCGCGGCCAGCGAAGCACGCGAGGCCGCCTCAGCATGGGAGAAGGCGGGCGTGCCGGCGGACGGCGATTCCGAGGCGTTACCGGTCTCAGGAGCGCGATTGCGCGGCAGGGACGCGCGGCCCAGTATGATCCTGTTCTGGAGCCACTTCGCGAATGTCCGCGCCGACTGGGTCCAGCCCGTGAACGGGGGCTCGGCGATCGCGGAGGCTTTGAAGGCGCGCGGAGCTGGATTGTTCGCCGTGTTGTATCGCGTGCCGTCGCGAGGCGCGCTTGAGCTGGAGGCGATCCGGCTGCAAGGCCTTGGAGTACAGGTGCTGGAGCAGGGGTCCATCGAGTTCGACGACAACTACAAAGTGCCCTACGTGTATTTCGATACCGGCGGCGCGGGCGGGCTGGCGCTGGGGCTGTACTACGATCCCGAGCCCGAGCCGGAAGCGGTTCGAGCCAGATTGGAGGTGGCCCAGGTGGTGGTCCCGGTGCCGGACCCGGCCGCGACGGCCGCCTACTGGAGACGGGTTGGATTCGCCGCGGGGGCTCCCTGGGCGGTGATTTCGTTCCAGCCGGCCAGCACCGTTGCCGCGCTGGTCTTCGAAGCGCCGGACCTCGAACAGGCCGCATCGCAGTGGACGGAATGGGGCTTCCCTCAAATCGCCTCCGGTTCCCTGGGCCAGGCGGCGACGCCGGGCTACGAGCGCTATTCGTCGCACGGGAATACCGCGAGTCCAGCCCATGCCAGGCTGCGCTGGAGGTGGCAGGCGCCGGCGGTGCTGGCGGCGTCCATGCCGCTGCAATTCACATTTCCGGCGGGCCAGGCGGAGCCGGAGTTCCGCGTGCCGGTGGCGAAGCTCGGCTGGCCGGCGGATTGGCGAGCGTGGCGGGCGATGCGGTTCGAGTTCAATGCGTCGTCGCTTGAACCGTTCTCGGTGGGCTTCTCAGACGGCACCGAGGTGAAGAGCCTGATCGTGGAGCCGCTACCGGGATTGAAGATCGGTGCCGTCATCCCGTTTGAGGCATTCCACCAGACGCGCGCGATGACGCCGCTCACGCCGCTGGGCTATAAAGCCTGGCCGCAGCGGCTGTTCACCTTCGAGAAGGTGGAGGAACTGGTCTTTCGCATGAAGCGTCCGGCGGAGGCGTCGACGCTTTCCATCACGAATCTGGCGTTGACGGCCGAGGCGGGCAAAGACGAAGTCCTTGAGCGCAAGCCCATCATCGACCGCTTCGGCCAGTGGATGAGCGGGGATTGGCCCGGCAAGGCGCGTTCAATGGAGGAGCTGCGCGGGCTCTGGAATGCAGACAAGCCGCAGCCGGCCGCGTTTCCGTTCTGCCCCCTCGGCGGGGATGAGCGGAGCCGCGCGAAGGCCAGCGGGTATTTCCGCACTGAGCTGGTGGCGGGGCGCTGGCGCCTGGTGGATCCACACGGCCACCTGTTCTACTCCACGGGCATGAACGTGGTGAATCCCCGGCAGGCGAGCTTTTCCACGCGAGTGACGGGCCGCGAGTTTCTGTTCGAGAAACTGCCCGAGGCCGGTGCCGCCTGGCTGGCGCCGGGCGAAGTGGTCTCCTACTACCTGGCCAACATTGCTGAGCGGCATGGCGCGGGCTGGGAGCTGGGGTGGGGCTCCTCCATCGTGACGCGGCTCAGGAGCTGGGGTTTCAACACCATCGCCAACTGGGCGGACGAAAAGCTGGCCGCCTCGAGCGGCCTGGCCTACACGCTGCCGCTCGCGGGGTGGACGACGCGCAAGACCTTTCCCTTCCCATGGGACTTCCCGGACGTGTATTCAGCGGAGTTCGAGAGCAACGCCGACGAGGCCGCGCGCCGGCAGGTGGCCGGGCGCAAGGACGACGCCAACCTGATCGGCTGGTTCATCGGCAACGAGCCGAACTGGGCGCGCGGGTTTCCGTCGCTCAAGCCGTTCGCGGAGATGGTACTGGACGATCCGCAGGACTCGGGGACCAAGCGCGAGTTGCGGCTGCTGCTGGCGGCCTACCCGGACCGGGCCGAGGAGATCAAGCGGAACTGGATGTTCACCTGCGGACGCCGGTACTTCGAAGTGGTGGTCAATGCCATCCGCCGCTATGACGGCAATCACCTGGTGCTGGGCACGCGTTTCGCCGGAGAGCCGCGGGAGGAGTGGGTCCGGATGAGCTCGCTGTTCGACGTGTTGAGCATCAACGTGTATTCGGAAGACTATGCCCCGGACCACGCGCAAATGGACCGCTACACGCGGCTTTCCGGCAGGCCGGTGCTGATCGGAGAGTTCACGGCGTGCGCGCCCGGACGCGGTTTGCAGGGCCTGTTTTACTGGGGGCACAAGGTGAAGGACCAGGCCGAGCGCGCGAAGGCCTACCGGTACTTTGTGGAGAAGGCGGCCTCGCATCCCGCCGTGGTCGGGACGCACTGGTTTCAACTGGTGGACAACCTGCCCACGGGACGGCCGCAGGATGGGGAACGGTTGAATTACGGATTCCTGAACGTGCTTGACCTGCCGTACCCGGAGCTGGTTCGCGCGGCGCAGGAGACGCACAAGCGGATCTACGAAGTGAAGTCCGGCCGGACGGATCCCTATCTGGGGAAACCGGCGCCCTGACGGGGCGGGGAAATGTCCGCGGCGGCGCCTTCCTGCTATCGTGGATACTTTGCAGCGCTTCAGGAGTCCCCAATGCAAATGGTAGCCGGAGTGGATCTGGGCGGCACGGCCGTCAACTACACGTTTCTGACTGCAGGCGAGCAGTTCCTCATTGAAGGTCTTTGCGAGCACCCGGCGCGCTCGAAGGAAGGCCCGGCCGTGTGCCTGCAGCAGATCGCCGACGGCCTCGACATCGCCCTGGCAAAGGTGGGGCTGTCACGGGCCGATGTCGAGGTAGTCGGTCTGGATACGCCCGGGCCCGCTTCGTCTTCGGGGGTGCTGTCGGCCAAGGGCTCCACCAACTTCGTGCATGCCGATTGGGCCGGATTCGACATCCGCGCGGGGCTTGCGCACAAGCTGGACAAGCCGGTGACCTACCTGAACGACGGCAACGCCGGAGCGCTGTGGGGGCACTACACGATTTTCGGCGCCGAAAACAAGGCGACATCCATATCGGCGATCATCGGCACGGGTTTGGGCGGCGGCGTGATCGTAGAAAACCAGGTGGTGAAGGGACGCAAGGGATTTGGCGGGGAACTGGGGCACGTGCTGCTGCCGTACCAGAGCATCGCCGGCATTCAGGGGCTTGTGCCTCTCTGCAACTGCGGGCGGACGGGGGACCTGGAGTCGGTCTGCTCGCTCACGGCGATCGAGAAGTCGTTTCTGCCCTACTTCCTTGAAAAGAACCCCGGCCATGAGCTGGGGGCGCTGGGAGACCTGCACAAGGCCGCCAAGCTCGTACGGGGGATGGCTGAGCGCGGCGATGCGATGTGCCGCAACATCTTCCGGGCGCAAGCGCACGCGCTGGGGCTGTTCTACGACGAGATGATCAACACGTTCGACCCCGACGCGCTGATCGTGGGGGGCGGCGCGATCGAGACCGGCGCGGAGTTCCAGCGGTGGTTTGTCGGCGAGATTCGCGCGGGCATGCCTTCACAGAGGGAAGAGCAGGCCGGGATCCCGATTCACATCATGCCGGACGGCGACACGGCGGGCGCGCGCGGCGCGGCGATCGAAGCGTTGAGCTTCGCGCGGGCGGGCGGGCTGCTGTAGGCGCCAGCTCAGAGGCTGATTTCAATATCGAGCGGGCCTTGCGGCCGGGGCAGGCGAATAGATCCGTTCTCAACCGGGACGGGCCGTCCGTTCACTTTCGCCCACGGCTCCGTGGAGGTGCGGCGCAGCGCCAGGCTGAGGTCCTGGCGGTTGAAGCGCAGCTTTGAGCGGAGACCGTCCAGGCCCTGCGGCAGGTTCGGCCGGATGACGAGCGCCGTCGGCGTGGGCCGCACGCCGAGGACTCCTGAGACCACCAGCATGGCGATCTCGGCCCAGATCCACGGGATGATGGCCACCTGCGGCAGCGGGGGCGAGGGGCGCTCTCCGTAGAACTCAAACCACGCGCCGGACCTGCCGCCGGGCACGCTCTGGAGCCATCGCAGCGCGCGCCAGACCTTGGCCGAATCGCCGGCTTCAAGATAGGCGCGGGCGATGAAGAGGGTGGCGAAGGGCCAGGGTCCGGGGGAATCGGGCTCGCCGGTGACGTGGTAGCGGCCGTAGCCGCCGATCTGCCAGCGCTGGTTCCAGAGCGCCTCGACGGACTCCAGGGTCTTGCGAGCCACGTCGCCCTTGGGGTCGACGATGCCGAGCAGCATGGGGAAGACGCTGGAGGCGTCGGGGTCCAGGTAAGAGACTCTCTCTTCACGCAAGGGCATGCCGGGGGGCAGGGAGAGGCGGTCGGGTAACTCGATGGTCTGCTGCCAGGCGCCATCAGCGAGGCGGCGCTTGATGAACCGCCCGTCGTTCACGAATGAGTACCGCGGGTCGGATAAGAAGGAGCGCTTCATGAGCGCGGCGGCGGCGCGCCAGACGGGAGCGCGCTCGCGGTCGCCGAGGTGTTCGGCCATCTCGGCGGCCATGGGCCAGCCGGCGATGTTCCACGCCTGGTAAGCGAGCTCGTAACCGTCGCGGACACCATGCGACGGACCGCGCTCCCAGAACTCGCGGGAGTTTTTCACCAGCCCGGTGCGCGGGTCGAGGAACTCCGCGCGCAGGGGGTAATCGGCGGTGGCCTTGATCCTGGGCCAGTGTTTGCGGACGAGGGCGTCGTCGCCGGTCCAGACCCAGTGCGTCCAGAGGGCGTGGATGAGCTGGCCGTTCTGGTCGAGCTCGATGGTTTCCGGAGGGCGGTGGAAGCTGGAGTCCAGCGCCGCGCCGTTGTCGCCGACCATGCGGGTGAGGACGCGGTCGAGGATGGTCCCGGCGAGTTCGGACTGACCGGTGAGGACGGCGCCTTCGGAGACCATGGAGGCGTCGCGGACCCATTCGAGGTTGTACTGCCAGATGCCGCCGTCCATTTTGCCGGAGCGGGAAACCACGGCCCGAATGCCGTGGCCGGAGGCGCGGAAGAGGTGGTCGAGGCCCGTGTCGCCGGTGGAAACCGAGGAGACGCCACGCCAGTAGCCTGCTGACTGGGTGCGGAGTGAGGCGGGATCGAGGGTGAGTCCCGGCGCATCCAGGGCCAGGACGAAGTGGAGGGTGGAGTTGCCGGTGATGCGCATCTCGAGGTTCCGGTCCACCGTCCGCGCCGGTTCGAGCGCAAACAGTTCGATGTGGTGGTAGCCGCCGGCGGACAACCGGGCGCGCTGGCGGTCTACATCGTACTCGTCGAAGAGAAGAGGATTCGGCCGCAAGGTGACCGTCAGCCGGACCTCGCCGGCGCCCTCCAATGTCACTCTTCTGACGAGCGCGGCGTGGCCGGCGGGGCACCAGAGATCTTCGGTCACCCGGTAGCCGCTCGTGGACCAGCGGATGCGTACGGTGGGGATGCCGTCCGGATAGGTCCATTCGATTTCGGCCTGGCCAGGCTTGGGCGAAGATGGCTTGTCCCCGGACCAGAGGGTGAGACGCGTGTCGGCGAGGCCGCTGCGGGGATGCCAGAGCAGCGAGCCGGTCTTGCGGTTCATGTGGTCGGGCGACATGATCACCAGCCCGCATTGGGCGCCGGCTTCGGCGACCGGCGCCGACTGCACGCCGGCGGTGATCAAACCGTTGCCGAGCAGATAGTACTCCGTACCGTGGGCATTGGTCTGAGTGTCCAGCGCTCCCGGCGTCTGAGCCGCCGCCAGCGCCGCGCCGCCAGCCGAGCTTTGGAGAAACCTGCGCCGGTCCATATTGGCTATAATACCGGCGCAAGAGGCTCTCAGGACAAGACCGGCGACGGCCGGCCGATCGGTTCTTATTAGAGGACACATGACCGCGCAACCGGATAGCCAGACCATCCTCGGCCAATTCAACAGGCTCATCGAGGACTTGCTCTCAGGCCAACTCCAGCGCACCAGGTTTGAGCCCTGGGAAATGGCGGTCCTGCTGGACATCGAAGGCGCCTCACTGGCCGGCGCTGTCCGTCGAAGGCTGATCCTCGGCTATCAGCATGCGGTTCAGCGGCAGTTCGGGAGCGGCGCGGCCCGACCCATGACGTTCAGCCAGTACCTGTGCGCAATTGACGGCCGCCGCGCTCAACGGAAGCCGCCGGCGAGGGCTGCAATCGCGCGGGCGTCCTCCAAGACGGGGACGGTCTGACCGGTCACCGGCGCGGCACGGAGATTGTGATGTTGCGGAACTTCAGCCCGCCTGTGTGATCGCCCTGGATATAGAAGGCGCCGGGCTCGCCTTCGTTGGCGTCCAGAGCGCCGCCGGTGATCCCCTCAATCTCCTGGCGGTCGATGATGGTTGCGCCGTTGCGCACCAGAGTGAGGGTACGGCCTACCAGCGTGACGTCGAAGGTCTCCCACTGGCCGGCCATGCTGGGCAGTTCCTGCTTCGGGGCGATGCGGCCATAGATGGAGCCCATACGGCGCTCGGGAGGGCTGGTGGAAGTGGGATCGTACTCAAGCTGGATCTCATAGCGCCCGCGCAGGTACATCCCGCTGTTGGCGTGGTCCGGGCAGTTCACCTCGAAGTGCAGCTTGAAGTCGTCGAACTTGCGGATCGACTTGAGATTGGCGCCGTGGTCCTCATTGACGAGCAGGCCGTCCTTGATGACCCAGCGGCTCTTGGTTGGGTCGCCGATCGGCTCCCAGCCGTCCAGGTTCTTGCCGTTCAGCAGCGGCTCCGGTTTGGTCCATTGCTTCGGAGCGGGGCGATTGAGGAGCGGCGCGCGCACGCCTTCCAGGGCAATCGAGTTCTCTCCGCGGCGCTGGGAGCCGGTGAGCTTGCCGCCGGCGGCCTCCAGTTCCCAAGTGGTGGCCGGCCGGTTGGCGGCCGCCTGGTTGAGAGTCAGCACCAGGCGCTGGCCGTCGACCTTGACGTCCTTGAGTTGGAAGACATTGCCGCTGGCCGGCTGATACCAGACGTCGAGCTTGCCATCCTTCTCTGTGATGCCGAGCCAACTGGCGCGGACGCCGCCGGGCGAGACGATGTTGAAGTTCCATCGTCCGGCGAAGGGGCTAGCCTTCGGCTGGGCGGTAGCCGGCGTCATCAGGGCCGGCAGCATGAGGAGCGCAAGTGCGATTCGGGACATGACTGGCAGTGTAGTACACGGGGAAGGCAAAGGAGTCATGATGGAAGGCGTGTCGAGCGAATCACTGCCCGCGTTTCCGGCGCTGCCGACGATCGGCGAGGAGATCGCCAACGCCATCACCCACGGCCTTGGCGCCTTGCTCGGCATCGCGGGTCTCGTGGTCCTGGTGGTCCGTGCGGCTTCGGAAGGTACGGCGCTGCACGTCGTGGCTGCGGCCGTGTACGGATCGAGCCTGATCCTGCTGTACCTGGTCTCCACGCTGTACCACGCGTTGACCAAGGGGCGTGCCAAGAGGCTCTTCCGCATCCTGGATCACTGCCTCATTTATGTGTTGATCGCCGGGACGTACACGCCTTTCACGTTGGTGACGCTGCGGGGAGCGTGGGGCTGGTCGCTCTTCGGCGCGGTGTGGGGTCTGGCCGTGTTGGGAGTGGTGTTCAAGGTCTTCTTTACGGGCCGGCTGCACGTTCTGTCGACAGCGGCCTACGTGTTGATGGGTTGGATGGCCGTGGTGGCGATCGGTCCACTGTGGGGCGCGCTTGCGGGCCCGGCTCTGGCGTGGCTGGTGGCGGGCGGGCTGTTCTACTCGCTGGGCGTGGTGTTCTTCGCTTCCAGCCGGCGCTACGCGCACGCGGTGTGGCACCTATTCGTGCTCGCCGGCAGCGTCTGCCACTTCGCGGTGGTCCTGCGGTACGTTGTCTAGCCGGCCGGGGTCTAGCCGGCCGGGGCCGGGCCAGCGGACGGGGGCGGACCTCCGATAGTATGTTCGGGAGGTCTTTCACCCATGCAACGACGCGAACTTCTCAAGACAGCCGCCGGCGGACTGACGATTCTCAAGAGCGGCACGCTCCGCGGTCAGAGCGCTCCGAGCAACAAGATCAACGTGGCGCTGGTGGGCGTCTGGGGGCGCGGCACGGCGCACTACAACTCCATTCGCAACGAAAACGTGGTGGCGCTGTGCGACGTGAACGACCAGCGCACCAAGGAGGCCCTGGCCATCTTTCCGAAGGCCAAGACGTACTTTGACTGGCGGCGGATGCTGGACCAGAAGGACATCGAGGCGGTGATCATCTGCACGGCGGATCACCATCACGCCTTCATCGCCAACTGGGCGCTGAACCGCGACATGCACGTCTTCTGCGAGAAGCCGCTGGGCATCACGGTGGAGGAGGCGCGCGTGGTGCGCGCCAACTACCTGAAGCGCAGAGCGAAGGTGGCCACGCAGCACGGTACGCAGCGCCACGCGTTCCCGAACTTCGAGCGCATCCGCGAGCTGATTCTGGACGGAGCGATCGGCGAATTGAAGACCGTCCATAGCTGGGACGCCCGCCAGTTGCCGAGGCCGGGCTACCCGGTGGCGGAGGGCCTGCCGCCGAACATTCTACACTACGAGCAGTGGATCGGGCCGTCGCAGTATCACGCGTACAGCCCGCAGTACTTCGGCGGCAGCAACGGCCTGAACTGCCTGTTCTGGAACATGTACCGGGACTTTGGCGTGGGGCAGATGGGCGACATGGGCGCGCACACGATGGACCTGGTCTGGAACGCCATCGACGCGGGCGGGCCCACGGCCGTCGAGGTGGACCACGAGCTGAGCGACAAGTACAATCCCGACATCAACCCGGTGAAGCTCAAGGCGAGCTTCGAGCACCCGGCCAACTCCTGGCGCGGGCCGGTGAAGGTGGTCTGGTACCAGGGCGGCCTGAAGCCGGATGCGCCGAAGGGCTACATCGACGTGAGCCGCGTGGGCAACGGCGCGATCTTCGAAGGCACCAAGGGCAGCATCTTCGCCGACTTCACGTCGCGGCTGATCATCCCCAACAACGACGACGGCGACCTGACCTACTACAAGCGGCGCTCGAAGGAGAACCTGCTGCCGCTGGTGCACGAGACGGGGACGGCTTCGCAAATGCAGCAGCGCGGAGGCGGAGGCCGAGGCCCCGGCGGGGGCGGGCCGCGTCCGGCGCAGCAACTGCCGGCCGGCTTCACGGCCATGCCCAGCACCGAAATCGGGCCCAACGGCTTCCCCAAGATCCAGACGCTGGAAAACGGGCTGCCGGCCGCATTGGGGTTGCCCAATCCGGAAGTGGCGCGAATCCAGGAAGCCGACAAGGAAGGGCGCACGCTGAACGCCGACGTGTTCCAACTGGAGTGGCTGGACGCCTGCAAGGGCAAGAGCAACAACGCCGTCCATGGAACCAGCCACAAGACGCACTGCGACTTCGACTATTCGGGCACGATGATCGAGCAGATGCTGCTCGGGCTGGTGGCTCACCGGGCAGGGAAGCGGCTGGAGTACGATCCGGCGACCGGCCGGGTGACCAATTTCGCCGAGGCCAACGACTACTTGAAGCGCACGTATCGCGCCAACTGGACGCTGAACGGCTGAGTCAGGGCGAAGTGATGGTCAGGCGGCCGCTGCCAGGACGGCGGGCGCGCTCTTTCCGCAACAACGCTTGAACTTCAGGCCGGAGCCGCAGGGGCAGGGGGCGGAGCGCGGGGTGAGCGGAACTGATTGAACCGGCGCGGGTTGCGGGGCAATTGGGTTCGTTCTGGCAAACAGTGGCGCAGTGGGGAACGCGGCTCGCCGGTTCTGGACGCTTTCGGGGTCGGCGGCAGCTTTGGCCTGATTGTCGCTTTCACGGATGGCGGTGAGGATGGCGATGGCTTTGTCGCGGTCGCGGAGGAAGGCGCGTTCCCAGCGCATGAGACGGGAGATGGCCTTGGCGGACTTGCAGTCATCGAGGAAGACCATGGCTTCGAGGATGGTAGGGTCGAAGATGGCGCGATCCTGGGAGGAGAGGGGCTCAATGGAGGCGAGGAGGCCGTGGGAGACGCGGTTGCGACTGGAGGCGGCCTTGCCTTCGGCGGTGCGGGGGCCGGTGGAGAGCTGGGCGTTGGCCTGGCTGGCCAGGACCTGAGCAGAGGATGCCATGGATGACTCCTGGGGGTGGGGATTGGGACCAGGCCGCAAGGGCCACGATCCGGTTCCACGATAGCAGGCGGTGTCAATAGATTCGTGAGGAAATGGGGGACGTGAGATTGAAAACAAAGGAGATTGAGGTCGAAAAAAGTTGTGAACGCTAGACTGCCGCGCTACGGCCGTGGCGGGAGCGGGATGAGCCCCGCCTGCGTCAGGCTGATGTAGGGCAGGGCGACGCTGGCAACATAGAGCGGATTGCTGCGCTCGCCCGTGTCCGGATTGAGCCATTCCCAGGCCTGACTCAGGCCGCCGGTACGCGCGTCCTGGCGCAGGGAGCGAACGAACTCCGCCGCCATGGCGCGAGCGGCGGGCGGATCGGTGAGACGAACGGCGGCGATGTACCAGCCGGTGGGCGTGCTCCAGTAGCCGCCGTTTTGATATGTGCCGGGCTTGGCGATGCACTGCTGCCAGAGGCCGTGGTTGGCGGGGTCCGTGGTGAGGATGTGCCGGACCAAGCCATCGCGCACGGCGGTCCTGTTGCGGTATGCGGTGGCGAGGGCCCGTGAGGCGTTCCTGGCGGCAGCACCGTCCACGGCGCCACTCCAGACGGCGAAGGCCGTGCCCCACACGTCCGGCTGGTTGCCGACCCCGGTGGCGGAACGCAGCCAGCCGTCGTGACGTCCATCGCCGCGCAGGAAGGTCTTCGTGATGGCCTGGCGCAACCGGCGCGCTTCGGAGTCATAGTGGCGCGACCTGGCTGTGTCGCCGGCGGCGGCGAAGAGGGCGGCGAGCTGCCTGGCCGCGTTGTGTTTCAGCACGGAGGGAAAGAGCAGCTTGCCGCTCTTGAAGACGGTATCGCAGAAGCCCCAATCCTTGGCGTTATCCGTATCGACGGCGCCGGCGACGACAAGGCCGCTGGCCTGGTCACTTTGGGCGACGAGGTAGACGCGCTCGCACAAGGCGGCGAGCGGCATCTCTCCTGCCGCGGTCGAGACGTTCGAACGGAACAGAGAGGTGGAGCGCGTGAGCCGCCAGTGCTCGAAGACGGCGCCGATGAAGTAGAAATGGTCGTCGAGAGGCGGGTACTTGCCGAAGGGGTGGCCGCCCTGACCGGCGCCACTGTCGTAGGTGCCGGGATAGAAGACCGGGCGGCCGTCGAAGTTGATGTGATCGGGGACGGCGTAGGCCGGGACGACGGCGCCGGGGTGCACATTCCACGTGTCGCGGCGAATGGTGGAAGCCATGAGGCGGATCCAGCCTTCGACCTCATCCGGGGGCACGAAGTCCGCGCCCAGCATCATGACGGCGTCGCGGATCCAAAAGGCGGGATACCCCATGTTGCCGCCGGGCACATGGACGGCGTAGGGGGTTGTGTTGCGCCACTTGCCGGAGGACGCGCCGGCGGCGAGGCGGGCCGAGGCGACGATCTGCCGCGCCTGGCCGTGCAGGAAGGCGGCGTCATCCGGAGAGAGGACGGGATCAGCGCCGGCCAGCGACAGCGCGGAGGAAAGGAGAAGGGCGATGGCCGGTGAGGTCATATTGGGGGAAGGGTGTGGAGTGGTGTTGGTGGCTATCCGGATTGGCGAAGAGCGATTATACAACCGGAACTACTGGGGTGGCGTGAACCGAATCGCGAAGACCGCACCAAGCGAAACACCAATCGAAATGAGAAGGATCGCAGGCCCGATAACTGAAATCCGGACCGGAAGCACGCTGGCATTTGAAGATTGCCGCAACTTCCTGACATGCATAGACGTACAATGGTTGCTTCGAGAATTGCACCCCTATGTCCTTGACGCCCGGACAACCGATCTACAGCAAGCCCTCAGAGGCGGACACGTGCCGGATGTTCGTCACGCCGAAGTTGGTTGCTGCCGGGTGGGATACGGAGCCGCACTCGCTGGCCGAACAACGCACATTTACCGCAGGCCGGATCGTGGTGGCCGGGACCATAGCCAAGCGGCAAGAGGCGAAACGGGCAGACTACCTTCTCCGGTACACCCCGGACTTCACGATCGCTGTGGTGGAAGCCAAGCCGGAAGATGCACTCCCCGGCGACGGCCTCCAGCAAGCGAAGGACTATGCCGAGACCCTTGGCCTGAAGTTCGCTTACTCCACCAACGGCCTCAGTATCGTGGAGTTCGACTACTTGACCGGGATAGAGAGGCAACTGGACCGGTTCCCGACGCCGAATGAACTGTGGAGCCGCTTGTCCGCTGGTGAGAGCCTGTCGCCTGAACAGGGGCAACGTCTTCTCAGCCCATCGAACACCTACGCCGGGAAGACGCCCCGGTACTATCAGGAAATCGCCATTAACCGTGCAATGGGAGCGATCCTGAAGGGCCAACGCCGCAACCTGCTCACAATGGCGACTGGCACCGGGAAGACCTGTGTGGCCTTTCAGATTTGTTGGAAGCTCTGGTCATCCGCTTGGAATCGGGATGGACGCTTCGGGAAACCCCGCATCCTGTTTCTCGCTGACAGGAACATCCTTGTCGATGACCCCAAGGACAAGGACTTCCTACCGTTCGCTGACGCCCGTATGAAAATCGAAGGTGGGGTGGCGAACAAGTCCCGGCAGATGTACTTCGCCCTGTACCAGTCGATTGCGAAGGATGAAGACCGCCCTGGCCTGTACAAAGAGTTTGGCCGGGAGTTCTTCGATCTCATCGTGATTGATGAGTGCCATCGGGGTTCGGCCGCCGATGACTCTAACTGGCGGGAGATCCTTGAATACTTCGAGCCAGCGTACCAGTTGGGAATGACGGCAACACCGCTTCGGAAGGACAACAAGGACACTTACGAATACTTCGGTGCGCCCCTCTACACCTACAGCTTGCGCCAAGGGATCGAAGATGGCTTCCTTGCGCCGTATCGGGTCCACCGCATCCTCACCACGGTGGATGCCGTTGGTTGGAGGCCGGAAGCGGGGCAGGTTGATGAACAAGGCAACGAGATCCCCGACCAGTTGTACACCACGCCGAACTTCGAGGCGGACTTGGTTTTGAGGAAGCGGACGGACGCCATCGCCCACCACATCACCAACTTCATCAAGGAAGATCCCTACGCCAAGACCATCCTGTTCTGCGTGGATCAGGAACACGCCGAAAACATGAGGGCGGCACTAAGCAAAGCGAACCCCGACCTGATGAAGAAGTGCCCGGACTATGTGTGCCGCATCGTCTCGGACGAAGGCGACATCGGGAAAGGCCATCTCGGACGGTTCAAGGACGTGGAGACCATCTCTCCGGTTATCGCCACCACATCCCAGATGCTTACCACCGGGGTTGATGTTCCAACGTGCCGGAATGTCGCCATCGTGCGGAACATCGGCAGCATGACGGAGTTCAAACAGATCATCGGGCGGGGCACCAGAGTTCGGGACGATTACGGCAAGCTCTATTTCAACATCTTGGACTACACCGGAGCGGCCACCCGGCTCTTCGCTGACCCCGACTTTGACGGTGATCCTGTCTTCGTGAAGAGGATCGACATTGATGATGAAGGCGAGACCACAGGAGAAGTGACGGAGGCCATTACGGAGGAAGGTTTCGACGAAGGGACCGCCGAGACCGAGACCGGAGACGGCCACAAGGACATCGTTGATACTGGCCCCAAGGGACCGAAGAAGTATTACGTCGATGGAGGCGGTGTCGAGATAGCCGCCAACGTGGTCTTCGATCTGGATGCAGACGGCAAGCGGCTCCGCATGGTCAAGCTCACCGAGTACGCAGGGGAGAAGGTGAAGACCCTGTGGCGAACCCCGGAAGAACTCCGGGATGCGTGGCTGGACTCGGAGCGGCGGGGAGAGATCATCACCGAACTGGCGAAACGGGGGATCGACTTGGAGACGCTGGCCGATGCTGCCAGGCTGCCCGATGCGGACCCGTTTGATCTACTGTGCCATCTTGCTTTCAATGCTCCGGTGCGTACCCGAAAGGACCGGGCGGCAAAGCTGAGGGACGATCCCTCAGCCTTCCTTGGGCAGTACGGCAAAGAGGCCCGAGAGATCCTGAGTGCGATGCTCGACAAGTACGCCGATCACGGCACCGCTCAGTTCGCTATCCCGGAGATTCTGGAAGTGCCACCGATCTCGCAGTATGGCAACGTGCTGGAGATCGCCAACTACTTCGGCGGCGTGCAACAGCTTCGGAGCGCGGTGAATGAGATGCAGCGGCGGCTTTACGCCGCATGAGGAAACGCCATGAGAACGACTAATGGAGAAACAAAGTGCTTGTTTTGCCGAGGGCAAGCCACGGAACGTCGGTCCAGCCTTGACGTTCTGGGGATTCCGCCCGACATCAGCGAGGTCCGGTGCCGGGAACGGGACTGTGGGGTGACATACCACTGCGAAGGTACCCTACTGGCGACTCAGCCTGACCTCAGTGCATGCCCTGAAACGATTTCGAGGGTGAAGGCGGCGAATCAGGCCAGCATACCTATAGCTCTGTTCTGGTCCAGCAAAGGGATCGAAGTTCGAGAGTACCCCCACCAAGAGACCGGAGACTGACAGCCTTGCCGAAACCGAAGCACGCAAGACACCCCATCACGACCGCTCAACAGCTTGGAAGCCTCATCAAGTCCGCAAGGGACATCATGCGGAAGGACAAGGGTCTGAACGGCGACATTGACCGTCTCCCGATGCTGACGTGGGTGATGTTCCTCAAGTTCCTTGATGACCTTGAGAACATCCACGAACAGAAAGCAGCACTAGCCGGGAAGCCCTACAAGCCGATCATTCAGGCTCCGTACCGCTGGCGGGATTGGGCGGCAATGGAAGATGGCATCACCGGGGATGACCTTCTCCGGTTTGTGAACTACACGGAAGCCGTCAGACCGGATGGCTCCCAAGGCAAGGGGCTGTTCGAGTACTTGCGCCAACTCCGTGGAGCCGATGGCGGCAAGGACCAGCGGGACGTGATAGCCAGCATCTTCAAGGGTGTGGTCAACCGCATGGAGAGTGGATTCCTTCTCCGGGAGATTGTCAATAAGGTCAACGGCATCCACTTCAGTTCGTCAGAGGAGATCCACACCCTCAGCCACCTGTATGAGTCGATGTTGAAGGAAATGCGGGACGCCGCTGGCGATTCCGGCGAGTTCTACACCCCACGGCCCTTGGTTCGGTTCATGGTGGAAGTCACGAATCCCCGACTCGGTGAGACCGTGCTGGACCCGGCGTGCGGAACTGGTGGGTTCCTTGTGGAAGCCTTCAACCATCTCAGTCAGCAAGCCAAGACGGTGCAGGATCGACGGGTGTTACTTGAAGAGAGCATCTTCGGTGGGGAAGCCAAACCACTGCCGTTCCTGTTGGCACAGATGAACCTGTTGCTACACGGAGTGGAAACCCCGCAAATTGATCCCCGGAACAGCCTCATTACGCCACTCCGGGACATCGGTGAGAGGGACCGAGTTGACATCATCCTCACGAACCCGCCGTTCGGCGGCGAAGAAGAGAAGGGTATCCAAGGGAACTTTCCCGAAGACAAGCAAACAGCGGAGACGGCCCTTCTCTTCCTCATGCTCATCATGAGGAAACTGCGACGGACCCCGAAGCCGGGACGTGCCGGGGTGGTTGTGCCGAACGGGACGCTGTTCGGTGATGGCGTGTGCGCCCGGATCAAAGAGGAACTTCTCAAAGAATTCAACCTCCACACGATAGTCCGGTTGCCGAACGGCGTGTTCTCCCCGTACACCAGCATCCCGACGAACCTTCTGTTCTTCGATAGGAGCGGCCCCACGACTGAGATCTGGTATTACGAACAGCCGCTGCCGGAAGGTCGGAAGAACTACACCAAGACTCAGCCCTTGCGGTGCGAAGAGTTTGGTGATTGCGTCGCATGGTGGAACGCCCGGACGGAGAATGACCGGGCGTGGAAGGTGCCGGTCGATCAGGTGCTGAAGTATGACGATGACAGGCGGTTGGTCTCAGTGAACTTGGACATCAAGAACCCCAACGGTAGGACGGATTTCGAGCACCTTCCGCCAGCCCAACTGGTGGATGACATTATCGCCAAGGAACGTAAGATCCTTGAGATCCTTGCGGAGATCAAGGCGGATCTGGGGGCGGCGGTATGACGGCATGGCCGAAAGTGCCATTGGGTGATGTGCTTGTTCAGAACAAGGAGTACATCGCCGCTCCTGAAGCCCGTATGTACCCTAAGCTCTCCGTCAAGCTGTACGGTAAAGGCGTTGCACTTGACACCCCGGCAGATGGCACCAACCTCAAGATGCAGAAGCATCAGATAGCCAAGGCGGGACAAGTCATCCTATCCGAGATCTGGGGAAAGAAAGGGGCCATCGGTTTTGTTCCGCCAGAGGGAGAGGGCGCACTCTGTACGAGCCACTTCTTCCTTTTCGACGTGCGTACCGAACTGATGGACGCAAGATGGCTACAGGCTGTTTTCACTGCCAACTACCTTGAGAAACAACTTGACTTGGAGGCGAAGGGAACAACCGGGTATGCGGCTGTTCGTCCAGCGCACTTGCTAAGAGCGACGATACCGCTGCCGCCGCTAGAGGAGCAACGGCGGATTGTCGAACACTTAGATTGCCTTGCGCTCAAAGTTCGATCCGCAAGCCAACTTGCGGCTGATTGTGCTCAACAGGGGGATTTGGTTCTGAGCCGTTGGATCAGCCAATTGCGGTTTGACGAGTGCGATTGGAAACGACTGGCGAGTACTGCTGTGGATAAACCCGGGGCCGTGCGGAGCGGTCCCTTCGGTAGCCAACTACATCACGAAGAGTTCGTGACAGAGGGAATCACAGCAATAGGGACTCGTGACGTGCAAGTGAACCGTCTGATCCTGCAAAGCGGGTGGTACGTGAGACCAGAAAAGTTCGCCCAATTCCGTCGATACGAAGTGTTCCCCGGCGATTTACTTTGCACTATCGTCGGCGCATCTATTGGACGATTCTGTATCGTGCCAGAGAAGACTCCAACTGCTTTCACAACCAAGCATGTCATGGCGCTGACGTTGCGCAAGGAAGTTGTAGAGCCAGAGTTCGCTTCTGAATTCCTGAACACTCATCAGCGATGCCGCAGAAGCATTTTCTCGCAATGCGAAGGTTCGGCGCAGCCAAGCCTCAACGCTCGAAAGGTGCTTGCAATCGAGATACCTCTTCCACCTCTCGACAGGCAACGTGAGATCCTTTGTCAAATCCACAAGCTGAGGGCCGAGTGTGACCCGCTTGAGACTTTGAGTTCCAGTCGAATGAGGGAACTGGGTGCGCTGATGCCGTCGATCCTCAATCGAGCGTTTTCCGGTCAATTGTGAACCATGCCTGAAGAGAAGCTGCCATACCGAACGTGCGATGTTGCCGCATCCCTGTTCGCCGGGGCGGGGTGTTCTGGCGGTGGGGATGGGTATGAGTCGGAGAGCGTTTTTCGGAAATGAGGACTCCCCCGGAAAGGTGTACTACAGTCGACCGCCCGTTGATCGGGAGGGAGAACGGGCCACCGTCGAATTGCCGGGAGGTAGTTCGCGATTTCAACGAGATGGTCCAGTCGGAGTGACCATGGGCTCACGGGATGGGGACGGAGGACAGATGAACCCGCCGCGTGTCTTTTCGCAGTGCCGTCCTATGAACGCGCGGCCCGGGGCTACCAGTCGGTGACGGAGCCGTCGTCTTCGTCGTAGGATTCCTGGTTTTTCCAGTCGTGGCCGAGCTTGTCGGCGATGGCGTGGTCGTCGATTTCGACGCCGAGGCCGGGGGCGGTGGGGAGGTCGAGGTAGCCCTCGCGGATTGTGAAAGGCTGCTTGATGTAACCTTCGCCGAGGGAGACCTGCTCCTGGATGAGGAAGTTGGGGATGGAGGCGGCCAATTGGACTCCGGCGGCGAGGGAGATGGGGCCCATGGGGTTGTGGGGGGCGATGGAGGCGTAGTAGGCCTCGGCCATGGCGGCGATGAAGCGGACCTCGGAGATGCCGCCGGCGTGGCAGAGGTCGGGCTGGAGGATGGTGGCGGCGCGCTTTTCGAGCACCTCGCGGAAGCCCCACTTGGTGAAGACGCGCTCGCCGGTGGCGATGGGGAGGTGGGTGGAGCGGGCGATGTCGGCCATGACGTCGTGGTTCTGGGCCTGGCAGGGTTCCTCAATGAACATGGGGGTATAGGGTTCCAGCGCCTTGATGAGCATTTTGGCGTGGGCGGGACTGACGGCTCCGTGGAAGTCGACGCCAATGTCTATTTTGTCTCCGACCATACTGCGGAACTCGGCCATTCTTTCGGCGGCGTAGTGGACTTCGGCGGGCGTCTCGACGTACTTGGGGAACTTGCGGTGGCGCGCCGGTCCGGTTTTGAAGGCGGTGAAGCCCTGCGCCAGCAGCGCCTTGACGCGAACCGGGTCGGAGCTGCCGCCGTGGGCGTACACGCGGATCCTGTTGCGCGTGGGGCCGCCGAGCAACTCGTAGACGGGCACGCCGAGGGCCTTGCCCTTGATGTCCCACAGCGCCTGGTCGATGCCGGAGAGGGCGGAAGTGAGGATGGGGCCGCCGCGGTAGAAGGCATGGCGGTAGATGGCCTGCCAGTGGTGCTGCACGGGGCGAGGGTCCTTGCCGACGAGGTAGGGCGCGATCTCTTCGATGGCGGTGCGGATGGTGAGGGCGCGGCCTTCGAGCAGCGGCTCACCGAGGCCGGTGATGCCGGCGTTGGTGTGGATCTTCAGAAACACCCAGCGGGGCTTGACGAGGATGGTTTCGAGCCGGGTGATTCTCAGCGGGTCTTTTGCCTTGATGGGTGCGGCGGCTTGAACGGGGGCGGCCTTGAGGGCTTCGGCGGAGAGAGCGGAGCCGATGAAGGCCCCGATGGCGCCGCGCCGGGAGAAGTTATCTGCGGGCATGGGCTCATTCTATGACGCGGTGCGGTAGGCTGGTGGGCGCTATGGAACGCAGAGACTTTCTCAGAGCCGCGGCTGCTGCGCCATTTGTGCGGAGGCTGGAAGGCGCGGCGCGCCGGCCGAACGTGATCCTGGTGGTGGCCGACGACCTGGGCTACGGCGACCTGGGGTGCTACGGACAGAAGCGAATCCAGACGCCGCACATCGACCGGCTGGCGGGCGAAGGCATGCGCTTTACGCAGGCCTACGCGGGCAGCACGGTGTGCGGGCCGTCGCGTTGCGCGCTGTTCACCGGACTCCATTCCGGTCACGGCCGGATGCGCGGCAACCGCGAGACGTGGCTGAAGCCGGAGGACTTCACGCTGGGCCAGATGTTCAAGCAAGCCGGCTATCAAACGGGACTTTTCGGCAAGTGGTCGCTGGGGGGCATCGGCACGGACGGGCATCCGAACAGGAAGGGCTTCGACGAGTTCTTCGGCTACTTCAGCCAGATGCAGGCGCACCTCTATTATCCGCAGATGCTGCTGCACAACCAGCAGGAGGTGAACCTGACGGGCAACTGGGGGACGAGCCGCAAGCAGTACGCGCACGACGTGATCACCGAACGCGCGCTGGGGTGGCTGGACAAGGTGCAGGGTCCGTTCTTCACGCACATCGCCTGGACCATCCCGCACGCCAACAACGAACTGGGGCGCGATACGGGCAACGGCATGGAGGCGCCGTCGGACGAGCCCTACACATCGCAAGGGTGGCCGCAGGTGGAGAAGAACTTCGCGGCGATGGTGACGCGCATGGACCGCGACATGGGGCGGTTGATGGAGGTGTTGAAGCGGCGGGGCTTGGACCGCGACACGCTGGTGTTGTTCACCTCCGACAACGGGCCGCACAACGAGGGCGGGCACAGCTCGGAGTTCTTCCAATCGGGCGGGCCGCTGCGGGGAACCAAGCGCGACCTCTACGACGGCGGGATCCGCGTGCCGATGATCGCGCGGATGCCGGGGTACGTTCCGGCGGGGCAAGCCAGCGATTTCGTGTGGGCCTTCTGGGACATGCTGCCGACGTGCGCGGAGTTGGCGGGGATGAAGGCGCCGGCGGGGCTTGATGGGCAGTCAGTGACGAAGGCGCTGCGTGGGGAGGCGCAGAAGCCGCACGACTATCTGTATTGGGAGTTCCACGAGCGCGGCTTCGACCAAGGCGTGCGGCACCAGGACTGGAAGGCGGTGCGCAAGGGGTTGAAGGGCAAACTGGAGCTTTACGACGTCAAGAGCGACATCGGCGAGAAGAACGACATTGCGGCGCGGCACCCGGAGGCCGTTGAGCGCATTGAGCGCTATCTGGCGGGGGCGCGGAGCGAGTCGGCGGACTACGCCATCAAAGAGGCGTCGAGGTAAGGCTGCGTCTAGCTCGACTGGCGGGACCACTCCATCATCTGTGGAGCTTGGCGGCACGAAGAGGTACTACAATACTGAGGTTGCCTGAACGAGGCATCTCCGTTGCGAAGTGAAGGAGACGGTAAGTGAAACAGCCGATGTGGAAAGCGATTCTCACCGATGGTCATTTCTGGCTGCCGGTGATCGTGCTGGCGGCGGGCATCGGCCTGCTGGCGGCGGTGAGATAGGGCGATGGCGGCCAAGAAGGGCCGGTCGACGAGATCGCTCCACAGCCTGGGCGTTGCCTGCGGGCTGGCGGCGGGAGCGTGGCTGGGTACGGCCGAGGCGCCGGCCAAGCTGGTGACGGTTGGATTCTCGCCGTTCATCATCTCGCTGGGCATGGTGGCGGGCGTCTTTGTCGCGCGCTGGACCGTGCCGATGATGTTGAAGGGAACGGGCTACATCCTGGAAGACCTGCGCGAGAAGAAGCACCTGATCGTGTGGGCGATTCTGGCCGGGATGCTATGGGCGGTAGCGAACACGCTGACGGTGTTCGCGATCAGGAACGTGGGGCTGTCGATCGCGTTTCCGTTGTGGAACGTCAACAGTCTGGTGGGATTGTTCTGGGGCTGGCTGCTGTTCAATGAGTTGCGGGACGCCGGCGCGAGGCAGTGGGTGAAAGTGCTGGGCGGCGCCGGGGCGATCGTGGCCGGCGCCTGCGTGCTGGCGCTGGCGACGGCGCACGCTCCAGCGGGCGCGCCGGCGGGCACGGCCGCGCTGGGGATTCTGGCGGCGCTGGGCGCGGGGCTGATGTGGGGCACGATGTACATCCCGTATCGCAAGGCGTATATCAGCGGGATGAATCCGCTCTCCTTCGTCACGGTGTTCACCTTCGGCGAGCTAGGCACGGTGTTCGCGCTGGCGGCGGTGCTTGACGGAGGCATGGGGCACGTGATGGCGGAGCTGGACCGGGCGCGACCGGTGCTGTTCTGGCTGTTCCTGGGCGGCTTCTGCTGGGTGCTGGGGGACCTGTTCCAGCAATACGCGGCCAAGTACATCGGCATCGGCCGCGGCATTCCGCTGTCGAACACCAATCAGTTATGGGGGCTGGCCTGGGGAGTTCTGGTGTTCGGCGAACTGGCCGGGCAGACGGGCACGGCACAACTGCTGGTGGTTGCCGGATCGCTGGTGATGATCGCCGGCGCGGTGTCGATCAGCTTCGCGGAGGCGCCGGAGTCCGAGCAGGCGTCCTGGGGCGCTGCGATGCGGAGAGAGTGCGAACGCTACGGGCTGGACTATGTCAGAGTGGCCGCGGCGCTGCAGGGCGACGATCTGGCGATGACCGAGAGACACCGCAGGCGCTGGTGGGAGTACCTGGTTGGAGTGGCCGCGTTGGCGATCTTCGTGTGGCTGGGTCTGGGCGCTGAGCGGGCGCCCATTGCGGCCAACCCGGCGTGGATGGCAGTCCTGAGCCTGGCCGCACTGGTGTTGCTGGTGCTTTGCGGGCTGCTGCTGTGGCGGCGAACGCGTTTTTCCTAGGTATACGGTTTCGCTCACACGGTCATGTATCCCGCGACCGGCGCTGCGTTGCAGACGCGGGTGCATGGCGGACCCCCTCCCTGACGGTCGGGGCTCTACCTGTCGCGGTCGGAGGGGCAGTGTACTAAGCGTGGACGAGGGAGGAGATCTCAGCCAGGCGCACGGGCCGGCGCTCATCGTATGACTTGCGGGCCGCCAGGGCCATGACGACGGGGATGCGCCCGTCGATGCCGGTGACCGGCGTGGGCTTGCCCTCCATCACTGCCTGGACGAAGGCGCGCAACTCGTTGACGAAGCTATCGGTGTAGCGGTCCATGAAGAAGTTCAGCGGCAGGTCCCGGCGCACCGACTCCGCGGTGCTGACGACGGCCTGGTTGGGGTAGCAGTTGGCGGTCGAGATGGATCCCGCGCTGCCGAGGATCTCCACGCGCTGGTCGTAGCCGTAGACGGCCTTGCGGCTGTTGTCGATGGTCCCGATGACGCCGTTTTTGAAGCGCAGGGTGATGACGGCGGTATCGACGTCTCCAGCCGCGCCGATCTCCGGATCCACCATGACGGCGGCGGCGGTGTAGATCTCCTCCACTTCGCCGCCGATGAGGAAGCGGGCCATGTCGAAATCGTGGATGGTCATGTCGAGGAACATGCCGCCGGAGACCTTGACGTAGGAGGCGGGCGGCGGGGCGGGATCGCGGCTGACGATGTGCATCAGGTGCGGCGTGCCGATTTCGCCGCTGGCGACGGCGACGCGGACGCGGGCGAAGTTGGCGTCGAAACGGCGGTTGAAGCCGATTTGGAGCTGGACGCCCGCCTTTTCGACGGCCGCCAGAGCCTCGTCGATGCGCTCCAGGCCGTGAGCGACGGGCTTCTCGCAGAAGATATGCTTGCCGGCGCGGGCGGCGTCGACGATCAGGCCGGCGTGGGTATCAGTGGAGGAGCAGATGAGGACGGCGTCGATGCCGGGGTCGTCGAAGATCTCAGCCGCGCTGGTGGCGACGTGGGCGATGCCGCAGCGGGCGGCGACGGCGGCGGCGGCCTGGGGGTTGATATCGGCGATGGAGGCGGGGTTGGCCTCCGGCAGGCGGAATGCGATGGTTTCGGCGTGGACCCTGCCGATGCGTCCGGCGCCGATGATGCCGATGTTGAGTTTGCTGTTCATGGCCTTTCCTTCAGATCAGGCAAAGTTGCTTTCAATGGACCGGAGATACTCGCGGTTGCGGCGGGCGCTCTCAGCCGGTGCGCCCATGCCGGGCAGGACGTCCTGCTCGACCAAGGTGTAGCCGGCGTAGCCGGCTTGCCGGAGCCAGCGCAACACCGCGGGGAAGTCGACGCAGCCCTTGCCCAACTCGCAGAAGACGCCGTGCCGGAGCGCCTGGAAATAGTGCCACTCCTGGGCGCGGGCGGCCGCGGCAACGCCGGGCTGGCAGTCCTTGAAGTGGACATACCAGACACGGTCTCTGAAGCGCTCCAGGGCGGCGACGACATCCGCGCCGGCAGGGTCGCCGGAGCCGTAGACGTAGTGCCCGGTGTCGAAGACCAGTCCGATGGACTCCGGATCGGTCAATTGGAGGAAGCGGGCGATTTCGTCCGGCGTCTCGACATAGCCGGCGCAGTGGTGGTGGAAGACGGTACGGAGGCCGGTTTCGGCGAGCACCGTACGGGCGACGAGGTTGGCGCCTTCGGCGAAGATCTGCCACTGGTGGGCGTTGAGGCCCATCAGCGGGGTGACGCGTCCGGCGTGGAACGTGCGCTCCGGCACGGAGCCATTGTCGTCGGCCAGCACCAGGAAGGGCTTGGGCTCAGTGGCGACCGCAGCCAAAAGACGGGCGGTCTTGAGGGCCGCGGCGACACCGGGCCTGTGGGCGGCGCGGTCCTTGAGGGCCACGGGAACAAAGGCGCCCAGCATGACGAGGTTGCGGCGCGAGAGTTCGGCGGAGAGCGCAGGCGGGTCGGTGGGCATGTAGCCCCAGTCGCCCAGTTCGGTGCCGGTGTAGCCGGTGGCGGCCAGCTCGTCGAGCATACGGCCGAAAGCGATCTGCTCGCCCTGAGCGGATTCGAACTCGAGAGTGCCCCACGAACAGGGGGCGTTGCCGACTCTTAGAAGTGCCACTGGAAAGTACCTCTAGAACTTTCTGCTCCACTCTTTCGGCCAGCGTTCGATCACTACCTTCTTGGCGGTGTAGAACTCGACGGCGTCGCGGCCCTGAGCATGGAGCACGCCCAGGAAGCTGCCCTTCCAACCGCTGAAGGGGAAGTAGGCCATCGGGGCGGCGACTCCAATGTTGACGCCGACATTGCCGGTGGGGATGAGGTTGCGGAACTTGCGGGCGGCGGCGCCGCTGGAGGTGAAGATGGAGGAGGCGTTGCCGTAAGAGTTGCGCGAGATGATGGCCATGGCCTCATCGATATCGGAGGCGTGGATGAGGCTGAGAACGGGGCCGAAGATCTCGGTCTCGGTCAGTTCGCTCGAAGCAGGGACTCCGTCTAGGACGGTGGGTCCGACGAAACTACCGTTGCCGAGTCCGGCGGCGGTGGCGCCGCGGCCGTCCACCTCAGCCGTGGCGCCCTGTGCGGCGCCCGCCGCGATGAGGTCTTCGATGCGCCGGCGGCTCGCCTGTGAAATGACGGGGCCCATCTGGACGCCCTCGATGAGCCCGTCGCCGATCTTCATGGAAGCGGCCGCGCGGGTGATGGAGTCGCGGAACCACTGCTGGGCGTCGCCGACGGTGACAGCGACCGAGACGGCCAGGCAGCGCTGGCCGGCGCAGCCGTAGGCGCTGTCGGCAATGATCTGGGTGGTGGTCTCCGGATCGGCGTCGGGCAGGACGACGACATGATTCTTGGCCCCGCCCTGGCACTGGACGCGCTTGCCATTGGCGGAGGCGCGGGAGTAGATGTAGCGGGCCACGGGCGTGGAGCCGACAAAGCTGACGGCCTGGACGGCGGGGTGGTCGAGCAGCGCGTCAACGGCGGTCTTGCCGCCATTGACGACGTTGACGACTCCGGCGGGGAGGCCCGTCTGGCCGAGGAGACCGACGATACGGGCCATGGAGAGCGGCACGCGGTCGGAGGGCTTGAGGATGAAGGTGTTGCCGCAGGCGATGGCGTAGGGCAGGAACCAGAGCGGAATCATCGCCGGGAAATTGAAGGGCGTGATGGCGGCGACGACCCCGAGCGGCTGGCGGAACATGAGTTCGTCGATGCCGCGGGCGACATCTTCGAGGTTGTAGCCCTGCATGAGGATGGGAATGCCGCAGGCGACCTCGACGTTTTCGACGCCGCGGCGCAGCTCGCCACGGGCTTCGGCGAGAGTCTTGCCGTTCTCGGTGGTGATGATGCGGGCGATCTCCTCGAAGTGATCCTCGAGGAGCTGCTTGAAGCGGAAGAGGTATTGGACGCGCTCGGCCGGGGGCATGGCGCGCCACTCGGGGAAGGCGGCGGAGGCGGCCTGGACGGCGGCTTCGACGTCGGCGGCATCACCGGCGGGCGAGACGGCGAGCAGGTTGCCGGTGGCGGGGTTGATGACCTCGAGCCCCGCGGCAGAGTGGGGACGGCGCCAGCCGCCGCCGATGTAGTTGAGGACTTCAGTGGAAGGCATGCGGGTTAACTCCAGGGGGCGATTTCGTGGCGGCGCTCTTTCTTCACCGCCTGCTCGTATTCGGCGCGGGCCTGCCGGACGGAGTCGATCTCGGAGACCTCGGAGACCGGTACATCCCACCAGGACTCGTAGCCCGGTACGCGCTTCTCCTTGTCCACCTCGATGACGACGGCGGTGGTGGAGGGGTGGCCGCGCAGCTCGGCGAGGGCGGATTCGAACTCAGCCAGGGTCTTTGCCCGGACCGTGCGGGCGCCGAGGCCGGAGCAGAGGGCAGCGAAGTCTACCGGAACGTTTTGGCCGTCGAGTTGGCCAGCGGCGGTGCGGCAGCGGTAGTTGGTGCCGAAGCCGCCGGAGCCGATGGCGCGCGAGAGACCGCCGATGCTTGAATAGCCGTGGTTGTCGAGCACGATGATATTGAGCTTGTAGCCTTCCTGGATGGAGGTGGCGATCTCGGAAGACATCATCAGGAAAGAACCGTCGCCGACCATGACGTACACTTCGCGGGAGGGGTCCGCCATCTTGACGCCGAGGCCGCCGGCGATTTCGTAGCCCATGCAGGAGTATCCGTACTCCATGTGGTAGCCGCCGGGCTTGTGCGTGCGCCAGAGTTTGTGCAGGTCGCCGGGCAGGCTGCCCGCGGCGTTGAGAACGACGTCTTCGGGCCGGGCCACGCGGCTGACAGCCCCGATGACCTCGCCCTGGCTGATGGGCGGACCGTGGCGGAGGTTGAAGATGCGATCGGTCTCTTCCTCCCAGCGGGCCTTCCACTCGCCGATGGCGGCGGAGTAGGCGGCATCGACGCAGTAGCCGGTGAGGGCCGCTTCGAGTTGCTCAAGTGCCGCCCGGGCGTCGGCGATGAGGGGCAGGCCGGCGTGCTTGAAGGCGTCGAACTCGGCCACGTTAAGGTTGATGAAGCGCACGCCGGGATTCTGGAAAGCGGTCTTGGAGGCGGTGGTGAAGTCGCTGAGGCGTGTACCGATGGCGATGACAAGGTCGGCCTCGCGGGCGGCGATATTGGCTCCGGGCGTGCCGGTGACGCCGACGGCGCCAAGGTTGCGAGGGTGATCGAAGGGCAGCGAACCCTTGCCGGCCTGGGTTTCTCCGACGGGGATGCCGGTGCGCTCAGCAAAGCTCGCCAGGGCGGCGGATGCCTGGCTGTAGAGCACGCCGCCGCCGGCGACGATGAAGGGGCGTCTGGCGGCGCGAATGGCCTCCACGGCGCGGGCCAGCATGACGGCTTCAGGGAGGGCGCGGGGGATGTGCCACACGCGCTTCGCGAACATCTCCTCGGGGTAGTCCCAGGCCTCGGCCTGAACGTCCTGTGGAAGGGCGAGAGTGACCGCGCCGGCGTGGGCCGGAGAGGTGAGCACGCGCATCGCCTCGACCGCGGAGCAGGGAAGCTGGTCGGGGCGGTTGATGCGGTCCCAGTAGCGGGAGACAGGCTTGAAGCAGTCGTTGACGGAGGTATCCTGGCTCTGCTCGGACTCAAGATGCTGCAGGACGGGGGCGACGTTGCGGCGGGCGAAGATGTCGCCCGGCAACAGGAGAACCGGGATGCGGTTGATGGTGGCCGTGGCGGCGCCGGTGATCATGTTGGTGGCGCCGGGGCCGATGGAGGAGATGCAGGCGAAGGTGGAGAGCCGCATGCGCGACTTGGCGAAGGCCGTGGCGATGTGCACGGCCGCCTGCTCGTTGCGGCAAAGGTAATAGGGGAAATCGGGAGTCTGCTGGAGCGCCTGGCCGAAGCCGGCGATGATGCCGTGGCCAAAGATGCCCCAGGCCCCCTCGAAGAAGCGGTTTTCCACGCCGTCGCGCTCGACGTACTGGTTCTTGAGAAAGCCGAGCAGGGCCTGTGCCATTGTCACTCGTCGTGTTGCCATTGAGATGCCTCCTCTTGGTTGCGGGAATCAGAAGTACCGCGAGATGGAGTCCAGGGCGCGGCCGCGGTTTGCCGCGAGGGATTCCAGGGCCTGATCGACGGACCAGCCCTGGTGGATGATGCCGCCCACGGCGCACGCCATGGCGAGGGGGTCCTCGTCGCCGGGATAGAGCACGTTTCTACCGACAAGCGCGCCGCGCACGTTGGATCCGGCGTGGAGCGCGGAGGCCAGCTCCTTCAGGAAGGGCGCGGGGCCGCCCGCCGATTCGCCGCCGAGCAGCAGGATGGGCAGCGATGTGGCGCGGGCCACAGTCTCGTAACCTGGGCAGTAGGGAAGCTTGAGCCAGAGATAGCGGCTGCTGTCGCCGAGGGCGGAGGCCACCCCGGCGATGCGCGCGAGAGTCTCGCGGTCCTTCTTGACCGACCAGCCAGAGTCGGTCCTGGCAACCGGCAGGGGTTCGAGGAACATGGGCAGGCGCAGGGCGTTGCACTCGGTGATGGCTTGGGCGCTGGCCAGGATCGTCTTGAGGGAGCCTGGTTCCCCGTCGGCGATGCGCAGGAGGAGTTTGGCGCCGTCGAGGCGCCAGGCGGCGCAGGTGGCGGGGGTGGGGCCGGTGATGGGGTCGTCCAACTCCCAGCAGGTACCGGCGAGGCCGCCGCGGTTGAGGCTGCCGATGAGGACCTTGCCGTCGAGCAGGGAGGGGCCGCCGGACTGGCGAATGCATTCGTCGAGGATGAGGAGGTCCTCGAGGATGTCCATGGTGGCCATGAGACCGTCGATGGAATCGGCCGAGAGGACGCGCAGGATGCGGGCCAGGTAGTCCTGGCGATCGGCCATGGCGATGGGGTTGTCGCCGACCTTGGTGACGCGGCGGGCGGGGTGGTCGGCGGCGAGGATGTTGAGCTTGCCGGAGGGAACCAGGTGCTCGCGGCGGGTGCGGGCCTGGGCAGCGCGCCAGGCGCATTCGGGGTCGGTCACCCGGATCTCGGTGAGCCGCGCCATGGCGGCGTCTGTGAGGAACTGTTGAGGTGAAAACATGGTGTCTCCGGGGGGGTACCCGCTCCCTTACGGTCGCGGCTCTGAAACGGATGGGGCGGTGCGCTGGCTGCGAATCAGTTCGCGCACCTCGGCCAGCGCCGGCATAGCCTCCGAGCAGCTCAGGCGGCTGACGACGATGGCGGCGGCGGCGTTGCCGTAGTGCAGGCACTCCTCTACGGGCAACCCTTGCAGAAGGGCGTACAGGAAGCCGGAGGCGAATCCGTCACCGGCGCCGATGGTGGTGCACACTTCGACCTTGTAGGGCGGCAGGAAGACGGACTGATCGCCGGTCCAGACGCGGGTGCCCTGTTCGCCGAGCTTGGAGACCAGGACCGGCAGGCCGAACTTGCGGAGCTTCTCCGTAGCCCGGTCGAGAGTGGGCTCGCCGGCGACGAGCATCAACTCCGGCTGATTGCCGATCAGGACGTCTACGTACGGCAAGGCGAGGCGGACGGCGAGGCCTGCTTCTTCGGGGCCGGGCCAGGACATGGCGCGGTAGTCGACGTCGAGGACCACGCGGCAACCGGCCTGGCGGGCGCGTTCGAGGGCGCGGTAGGTGGCCTCGCGGGAGGGCGAGGCGCACAGCGACGTTCCGTTGGTGATGAACATGCGCGTCTGGGCGACGTAGTCGAGGTCCCCGGGCGCGGTGGTGAGCAGGGTATCGACGGCGTCGTGGCGATAGAAGACCTGGGGGAAACGGTCGGGCGGGGAGACCTCCGTCAGGCAGAGGGAGGGGAGGAATCCGGCGCGTGTCTGGATGCGGGCGGTGTCCACCTTCTCGGCCCGCAGGAAGTCGATGAGGAATTGGCTCAGACTGTCGGCGCCGAGGCAGCTCACAATGCCGACACGGGCGCCGAGGCGGGAGAGTCCGACGGCCATGTTGGCGCTGGAGCCTCCCAGGTAGCGGGAGAAGCGCCGGACCTGCGCGAGCGGGACGTGCGGCTCTTCCGAGTAGAGATCGTAACCGATGCGGCCCAGAATGACGATGTCCATGAGATTCACCTCATCGAACCAGGGGGAGCCGGGGGTCTTGCTCGCCCCAAGTGCCGCGGACCCAGGCGTACCGCGGGTCGTCGGAGGCGGCCATGGAGCGTGCCGAGCCGGCCAGCGCGTTCAGGTAGTAGACGTTGTAGCCGTGGGCGGCGACGACGGGGTGATAGCCTTCGGGGACGAGGACGAGCTCACCGTCGCGCACGGTGAGGGTCTCGTCGATGCGCCGGTCGGGCGTGTAGACCTTCTGGATGGCGTAGCCTTCGGGCTTGTCGACGCGGTAGTAGTAGATCTCTTCCAGATCCACCTCGCCAGGCGGATTGTGGACGTCGTGCTTGTGCGGCGGGTAACTGGACCAGTTGCCGCCGGGCGTGTAGACCTCGCAGATCAGGATGCGATGGGCGGCGAATCCGGGCTGGATCATGTGATTGATCTGGCGGGTGGCATTGGCGCCGCCGCGAATCTCCACGCGCACATCGGCGGGGGTGACGAGGGCGGCGGGGTGGCGATCCTCGGCCCTGGAATAGCAGAAGGCGAGGTCGCAGGGGCTGGCGGCGGTGAGGGTGAAGCGGGTTGCGATGGGGAGGTAAAGGGTATGGGGCAGGCCGCTGAAGACATCCGGGCGGCCGCCGATGGCGGGGAAATCGCCCGACGAGGAGCAGACAGAGCAAGTCCCGCCGAGGAGGACGATGGCGAGCTCGCGGCCGGCGGTGTCTTCTTCGATGGACTGGCCGGGGTGGAGGCGCACGGCCTTGAAGCCGAGGAAATCGAAGCCGAAGCTCTCGATCGCGGCGGCGGAAGTGTCGGGGTGGACCAGGAGCGACATCAGGAGTTCTCCATGGGCGCGGAGGTGGACTGGCGGACGATGAGTTCTCCAGGTACCTTGATGTTGGGTTGAGTTGCGGCTCCACTGAGAAGCTGCAGGAGGGTCTCCAGCGCCAGGCGGCCCATGTCGCGCATAGGCTGGCGGACGGTGGTGAGGGGCGGCGCGGAGTATTGGGCGAAGAAGAGGTCGTCGAAACCGACAATGGAGATGTCGGCCGGAACGCGGAGGCCGCGGGCGGAGATGGCTCGGATGGCCCCAAGCGCGGTCATGTCGTTGTAGCAGAAGACGGCGGTGGGGGGGCTGGGTAGGGAGAGCAAGGACTCCATGGCGGGAGCGCCGCCATCGGGCTTGCCGTCGCCATGGGCGACGTACTCGGGCAGGAAGGGGAGATAGGCGAGGTCGAGCGCGGAGCGGTAGCCGCCGAAGCGTTCGGTGTCGGACTGGCAGCCGAAACGGTCGCCGATGTAGGCGATGCGGCGATGGCCGAGGCCGACCAGGTGCCGGGTGGCGTCGAGACCGCCGGCAACGTTGTCGATCATCACCGAGTGCATGAACTCGCTGGGGTGCTGGTTGTTCAGCAGGACGATGGGCACCTGCGTCTGCGAGAGCATGTCGACGTAGATGGCGCCGACGCGGGAGGAGGTCACGATGATGCCGTCGACGCGGCGTTCCTCGAAGGCGCGAACGACTCTTACCTCCCGTTCGGGCTGAGCGTTGGAGTTGGCGAGAATGACAGAGTAGTCGTGATCGTTGGCGGCGTCCTCGATGCCGAGGACGACCTCGGCCGCGAAGGGATCGGCGATGCTGGTCACAACGACGCCGATGGTGGCGGTGCGGCTGGTGACGAGGCTGCGGGCAGCGGCGCTTGGGCGGTAGCCGGATTCTTCGGCGATCTTGCGGATGCGGCCGGCGGTTTCCGGGCTGATGAGGGTACTGCCGCTGAGGGCCCGAGACACGGTGGAGTGGGAGACGCGGGCGAGGCGCGCTATGTCCTTGATAGAAGAACGTTTCACTCGCTGAAATCTCCGTGGGTGTGGTGTGTTCCAGAGATCCTACGCCGCACACGTTTGCATAGCCAGGACCAAGAAGATCGTATCGCTCCCGAGTCCAGAAGTCAATTGTCCGTGATGGGCGCATGGGCCCCAGTCCGTTGCCAAGCGTAAGCATTCATTGCATGAAGCCGCATGCATGGAGCGTTGGGGCCGGGGCCGCGCCGCTTTCCCTCGATGCGCAAGAAAGGACTTGGCGAACGTTTGCATACGTGTGCAATTTTCATTGACTCGTCACCGATGGATTCCTATAATCTCCGGAGGAGCCGTGTTCACTCGGGGTTGGCTGCGCCAAGGGTGCAGGGGACCGCGAGTGAGGCGGTTTGCGGTGCTTCAGGAGTGTGCCGGCGGCGCCAGCGTCGTGTGCTGACCTGATCCCCCGTTTGGACAAAGAATTTGGACAGAGCACAAGGAGCCAAGCCATGGCCAAGTCCGTGAGTATTCTCTTGTTCGTCATCCTGATCATGTTGGTGTTGTCGCCGATCTGTCAGGCGCAGTTTGACAGCGCGACCGTGCTGGGCGCCATCAAGGACCCGTCGGGCGCGGTGGTGATGGGGGCGAAAGTCTGGCTTTCGAATGTAAAAACCGGGATCGTCGTGCCGGCGCAGAGCGACTCATCGGGCAACTACCAATTCCTGAACGTGGCGATCGGCAGCTACACGGTGAAGGCCGAGCAGACGGGCTTTAAGGCGGCGGTGGCGGAGCCGTTCGAGGTGACGGTGAGCGCCCGGCAGCGAGTGGATTTGACGCTGCAAGTGGGCGCGGTGACCGAGAGCGTGGTGGTGACCGGCGCGGCGGCGGCGCTGGAGACGGATTCGAGCGATCGCGGGCAGGTGGTCGGCCGCGCGGCGATTGTCAATCTGCCGCTGAACGGGCGGTCGTACGCGGACCTGGCGTTGCTGGCGCCGGGCGTGCGCAAGTCCAACATCACTGCCCGGGACGCCTCGTTCAACGTCAACGGCCTCCGCAGTTCTCTCAACAACTTCATGCTTGACGGCGTCGACAACAATGCCTACGGCACCTCGAACCAGGGATTCTCGAACCAGATCGTGCAGTTGAATCCGGATGCGGTTCAGGAGTTCCGTGTCCAAACCAACAACTTCTCGGCTGAGTATGGCCGCGCCGGCGGTGCGGTGATCAACGCCAGTCTACGCAGCGGCACAAACCAGTTCCATGGAGCGGCCTGGGAGTTCCTCCGCAACACAAAGTTGAACGCGGTCGGCTTCTTCCGGCCCTCGACGGGCGTTAAGCCGGTGCTGGTGCAGAACCAGTTCGGCGGCGCATTTGGCGGTCCGGTCAAGAAGGACAAGATCTTCTTCTTCGCCAATTACGAAGGCTTCCGCAACGTCGCACGCGTGCTTCAATTCGCCAGCATCGCCACCCCGGATCAACGGCAGGGCAAGTTGGGAGTTCCCGTCAAGAATCCCCTGACCGGCGATGTCTATACCGACGGCGTCATTCCGCAAAGCGCGATCACGGCCTTTGCCCGCAAAGTGCTGGCCGATCTGCCCTCGCCTGTACGCACGACCACTGCCGGTGCGGTCCCTTCGAACAACTGGGACTACCTGACGCCCACTCCGACGGTCGACGACAAAGGGGATTTCCGTTATGACCACTACCTCACCAGCAAACTCAACGCCTTCGCCCGCTACAGCCACCGCCTGATGAATCGCACCGAGAGTCATGTCATTCCCGGCCCCTCCGGCGGCGATGCCAACGGCAACGTCCGGGTGCTCAACAGGCAGGTCACCACCGGGTTCAACTACAACGTCACCCCCACATCCGTCTTCGACTTCCGCATCGGCATCAGCCTGTTCGAAGGCGGCAAGAGCGCGCTGTTCTCTGACCGCCCGAACATGCTGGAGGCATATGGAATCCCTGGACTGCCAAAATCCGACGTGATCGGCGGCGGGTTGACCGCGCAGTCCATCGGCGGCTTCACCAGCCTTGGCCGGCAGTCGTCGAACCCGCAGTTCCAGAACCCCTTCACGGTGAACCCGAAGGTGAACTACTCCAAGATCTCCGGGCGGCATGTGTGGAAGACCGGGTATGAATTCCAGTCGATCAACACCGACATCTTCGACTTCAACCCCCAGTATGGACAGGACAGCTACAGCGGGCAGTTTTCGCGGCCGGCCGGCTCGTCCAGCAGCAACTTGTACAACCTGGCGGACTTCCTGGTGGGCGCGCGGTCCAGCTACAGCCTGAACAACGAAATCGTGCTGAACTACCGGCAGCGGATGCACTTCCTGTATTTCCAGGACGACTGGAAGGTGAACTCACGGCTGACGCTGAACCTGGGCGCGCGCTATGAGTTCGCCACGCCGCAATGGGAAGCCCAGAACCGGCTGTCGAACTTCGACCCGGTCAACAACAAGTTGATTCGGGCGGCCGAAGGTGGAATCTATGACCGGTCGCTGGTGCGCCCTGACAAGAACAACTTGGCTCCCCGGATAGGGCTCGCCTTCACGCTAACTCCCAAGACCGTGATTCGCAGCGGTTATGGCATCAGCTATGTTCACTTCAACCGGCTGGGCGGAGAAAACCTGCTGGGCTACAACGGGCCGAACATTGTGAACCTGACGATCAGCCAGGTGCCGACAGCGCCGGCCTGTGTTGGGGATCAGTATCGAAACTGCTTCCGGACGACGCAGATGGGTTATCCGAGCAGCCTCGTCAGTCCTGCGAACTTCTCAACCGCGACCACCCGCACCAACTACACGCCCGCGGACTACCGCACCAGCTACGTCCAAAGCTGGCACTTCACGATTCAACGCGAGATCGCCAAGGAACTGGTTTTCGACATCGCCTATGTGGGCAACCGCTCGGTCGGTCTGATGACCCTCGGCGACTACAACCAGGCCGTGCCGAACCAGCCAGGGCAGAACCTCGCCATCGCCGCGCGCCGGCCGATCCAGGGATTCGATTTCATCCAGATCTCCTGGGGCGGCGGTTTCTCGGTCTACCACGGCATGCAGATGAAGATTGAGAAGCGCTACTCGAACGGGCTTTACCTTCTCAACAGCTTCACCTGGTCCAAGGTCATCGACAACGCCGCCGGCCACCTGGAAGCCTTCAACGGCGACAACTCCCGCGTGAACTTCCGCGACCTGCGCAACGAAAAGGGGCTCGGCAGCTACAACCAGCCGGTCAACAATACGAGCACGGCCGTCTGGGAGATCCCCTATGGCCGCGGCCGCAAGTACGGCTCGTCCGTCAACGGATTCGTCAATGCCTTCCTCGGCGGCTGGCGCCTGACCGGCATCAACACCATGACCAGCGGCCAGCCGATCAACATCAACTACGCCGCCCCGAGCGCCTTCCAGGTATCCACGGCGCCGACCTACCGGCCCAATTACATCAGCGGCAGCCTCTACTCCTCCGATCGGAGCGTGACCAACTACTTCAACAAGGCCGCAGTCTCCGCCCCCAGCGTGGCCACGCCAAACGACCCGTCACGCCCCTTCGGCAACCTCGGCCGCAACATCGCCCGCGGCGAGGCCATTTTCAACTTCGACGGCGGCGCCCATAAGGATTTCCTGCTGCCATGGGAATCCACACGGCTCGAATTCCGCGCCGAGTTCTTCAACTTGTTTAATACGACGAACCTCGGCGCCGCCCAGGGCAATGTGCTGGCTAACAATTACGGCACCATCACCGGGCTCTCATCTCCCGCCCGCCAGATCCAGTTCGCACTGAAGCTGGTTTTCTAACGGCAGGCTCAGCTGGCTCGCATTACGCCGGGCGGCCTTGTGGTGGCGCAATCCACCGGCGTGCCCGGCGTTTCTTCATTTGGCCTGACGGAACTATTGCGCCTCGCCTTCTGGCGAACCGCCGGGCCTGAAGGGCGATACACGCCGCGCTGGTGTACCTTGGGTACGGAGAATCCCCATGACATCGCGCGAACGCGTGCTGGCCACGCTGAATCACCGGGAGACGGACCGGGTGGCGGTGGACCTTTCCGGCCACCGGTCGTCGGGCATTTCGGCCGTCGCCTATCCAAAGCTGCGGGCGGCGTTGGGGCTGCCGCCGCGGCCGGTGTACGTCTACGATCCCGTGCAGCAGCTTGCCATCGTCGACGATGACGTGTTGGAGCGCTTCGGCGTGGACACGACGGAGCTGGGGCGCGGCTTCTGCCTGGACGACAAGTGGTGGAAGGAGTGGACCTTGCCCGGCGGCACGCCGTGCCTGATGCCGGCCTGGGCGTTGCCGGAAAAGGCTGGCGCCGAATGGGTGCTGCGGGCGCCGGGCGGGCGCGTGATGGCGCGGATGCCGGAGGGGTCCTTGCACTTCGACCAGGTCTACTGGCCATTTCTGAACGGCCAAGAGGACTTGTCGCGGATCGCCGAGCTCTATCCCGAGCACATGTGGACCGGCGTGGCGTCGCCGCCGGGGCCTTCCATCTCCGGACCGCAGGAGTTGGCTTCCGGCGCGCGGGCGCTGCGCGCGCGAACGGACCGCGCCATCATCGGACTGTTCGGCGGAAACCTGCTGGAGATGGGGCAGTTCTACTACCGCATGGACCACTTCCTGATGATGCTGGCCGGGGAGCCGGAGCGGGCGCACCGCTTCCTGGATGCGCTGATGGAGATCCATCTGCGGAACCTGGAGCGCTATCTGGGCGCGGTGGGGGATTCGATCGACGTGATCGTGTTCGGCGACGATCTCGGCGCGCAGAACTGCCCGCAGATCTCGCCGCGGATGTACCGTGAGTACTTCAAGCCGCGGCACGCGGCGATGTGGGCGCGGTCGAAGCAGTTGTCGCAGGCCAAGGTCATGCTGCACTGCTGCGGCGCGGTGCGGCCGCTGCTTGCGGATCTCATCGATGCCGGGCTGGAGGCCATCAACCCGGTCCAGATCAGTTGCCGAGGCATGGACGCCGATGGCCTGAAGCGCGACTTCGGCCGGGACCTGACGTTCTGGGGTGGCGGCTGCGACACGCAGCGGGTGCTGCCGCAGGGGACTCCCGCCGAGGTGCGGGAGCACGTGCTGCAACAGTGCGGCATCATGGCGCCGGGCGGCGGCTTCGTCTTCCAGCAGGTGCACAATATCCTGGCGAACGTGCCGGCGGAGAATGTCATCGCGATGTACGACGCGGTGCGGGAGTACGGCGGGCCGGGCTCAGGGCTGTAGCGCGACGTTCACATCGTTCGCTCCAGCCACGCGGGATGCTGTCGTAGTCGACTCCGGGGCGGATACCCATACTCCTGGTTTGATGATGAGCTTTGGGCGGCCGGCCGCGGGGCGCTCATGGACTTTGCGCGGGCGCCGGGCAGTCGTATCATCCGGCGTCTGAGGCGGCCTGAGGCTCATGATGACTTCAGAATAGCGTCAAGACGCCGTTTCAGGCGGGCAAGTCAGTCGGTGTGAAACACCTCCTCCATGCCGGCCCACCATTCGCCCTCGGCGCGCGTGGCGAGCGGCTCCTGCATGGGCTTCATGATGGCCCACCACTCCTGGGTCCTGGGGTCGGCGGCCATACGGGCCATGTCGGCGGCGAAGTCAGAGCCGGTGTACTCGAAGTAGCTGAACAGGAAACCGTCCTTGAGGTAAATGGAGTAGTTGCGGATGTTCGACTGGCGGATCATCGACAGGATGTCGGGCCAGACGGCGGCGTGGTAGGCCTTGTAGGGCTCTTCCGCCTCGGGGTGCAGCTTCAGGACCATTCCGTAGCGTTGCATGGTGATATAGTACGCCCTGCGCTCGAAGTGAAAGGCGACTGATGAATCTCATCGTGGGGCTGACGCTGACGCTGGCGGCGGGGATTGCCGCCGGCAATTGCATGTTGCCGATGAAGTTCTCCCGGGGCTGGCGGTGGGAGAATACCTGGCTGGTGTTCAGCCTGGTGTCGCTGGTGGCGCTGCCGTGGGGGATCGCCGCGGTCTTCACAGGGCATCTGGCGGAGATCTACGGTTCAATGACGGCCGCCGATTGGCTGGCGCCGTTTCTTTTCGGCGCCGGATGGGGCGTGGCGCAGGTGCTGTTCGGACTGTCGATCGCGCGGTTGGGGTTGGCGCTGGGATGCGCCATCATCGTCGGATTGGGATCGCTGTTCGGGACGCTGGTGCCGCTGTTTTTCCAGAACCGCGAGGTGCTCGGGACCGGGCGCGGCGCGGTGATCCTGTGCGGACTGGCGGTGATGGTGGCGGGCATCGTGGTGCTGGCGCGGGCCGGCGGGCAACGCGAGAGCGGGCAGATGCGGCATGGAGGAAGCGCCTATGCGGCGGCGCTGCTGATGGCGGTGGTGTGCGGATTGATGGCGCCGATGGTGAACTACGCGTTTGCCTTCGGACAGTCGATCGCCGCGCGGGCAGTGGCGCTGGACGTTCCGGCGACGCGGGCGGGCTATGCCATCTGGCCGGTGGCGCTGGCCGGAGGGCTGATTCCGAACCTCGCCTATAGCGCCTACCTGCTGTGGAGGAACCGCACGTGGGGGGCGTTTGGCGGCGGGTGGGCCCACGATGGAGGGCTGGCTGCGGCGATGGGCGTGTTGTGGATGGGGGCCATGGCCATCTACGGCGTGGCCACGGTGTACCTGGGGGCGCTGGGCACCTCGCTGGGCTGGGGGCTGCTCCAGATCTTCAACATTATGGCGGCGAATCTCTCCGGCCTCGTGACCGGCGAATGGAAGACGGCGCCGGCTCATGCCCTGCGGACGCTTTACGCGGGTCTGGCGCTGCTGACGGCGGCGACGGTCATTCTGGCGGCGGCCAACCGCTGAAGTCTACTCATAGACCTTGCCCTCAAAGCCGCCGACGGTGAAGGCGGGGCCGCGGACATAGTCCATGATCTTCTTTTCGCGCGAGCGCACGTCATCGACGGCGGCCTTCAAGGCTTCGGGGTCGACTTCGGGGACGGAGATCAGGCCGTTCTCGTCGCCGTGGAGCAGATCGCCGCTCTTCACCAGCATGCCGCAGACAGTGACGGGCAGGCCGCAGCGGATGATGCGGAACCAGGCGTGGGAGGCGCAGACGCCGCGGGCGAAGTAGTGGAAGCCCATGGCGCGAACCTCGGGGATGTCGCGCACGGCGCAGTCGGAGACCAGGCCCACGGCGCCCAGTCGCGTGAAGAAGGTGGCCATCACTTCGCCGCAGTGGGCGGCGAAATCAGGGAAGCCGCCGATCTCCTGGAAGACAATGACGGCGGGCTTGGGCGCCGCCTCCAGCATCCTATACAGCTCGATGTGGCCTTCCGGGCCGCCGCCGCTGGCCGTGGTCATGGTCTCCACCTGGGCGGTGACGGCATAGCCGGTCATGCGGCCGAACTCCGGAAAGAGGCAGCGGAGCTGAAGCGGGGCGAAGCCCTGGCTGCGGTCGCGGAGATTGAGCACCTCGATGGCGTTGGAAAGGGTCGGGGTGTCGACGGTCTTGAGATAGGCGAGGTCGTGTTTCATTGTTTTGAGAGGGTGAAATCGCCGGGCGGAAGATCGATGCCCGCGATGAGTTCCGATCCGAGGCGGACCTGAGACATGCCGGCGGTGGACTTGAGGTTGTAGAGCGTGTTTTCGTCCACTGTGAACCACTCGGGAAACTCATTGAGCCGGATGTAATTTTTTTGCCAGTTGTGGACGCGGCGGTGGCGGGCGAAGTCGAACTCGATGCGCGCGGCGCGGTTCAGCGAGAAGCGCAGCGCCTGGCCGTCGCGGACCGCGCCCAACTTGAGGCCGGGGGACCATTGCGCGGCTCGCAGCCCCTGCGACTTCATCAGCGCCCACAGCAGGGCGGTGCGGTTGAAATTGCCCTCGCCGTACCAGTCCTCGACGTGGCCGTCGGGGCGCTGCATGGCGAGCATCACCTGCATTTCGGAGTCGATCCAGTCCAGCGCTTCGGGCACGGGCTCGCGGTTGACCAGATAGATGGCGCTTTCAATGGAGTCGGCGTAGCCGTCGAAGGAGCCGAGCTTGGGGTCCTTGGCGTTGGAAGAGGGCTCCCAGCACCAGTTGCGGTACTTGGGCAATCCCGTGAGGACGCGCACCACGGCGTCCCGGTACCTGGTCTCGCCGGTGATCTGGTAAAAGGTGTGGACCGCGCCGTAGACGTAGCCCCAGTTGTCGCTGAGCCGCTCGTCGAGGGGCTTCAACGTAGCCGTGTCGATGGTGTTGTAGAGCATGCCGCCGGGGTTGGCGGAGGCCAACACACGATCGAGCATCTCCTTCAATACGGGCTGCATCCGGGCGGCGCGCGGCGAGCCAAGCTGGTGTTCGAGGGCGAACTGAGTGACCAGCCCGACGATCATCTCGTTGCCGTGGTCGCGCAGCTTGAGCCTGGTGTCGCCGGCGTGCTTGGCGAAGTCCCAGTTCATGCTGGGCAGGCCGAAATTGCCAGGCAGGACCTCTTCGGTGTAGGCGTCGGCGATGCGGCGGCCCCACTCCAGGAAGCGCGCGTCGGCGGTAAGGAGGTAGAGGCGCGGCAGAACCTGGAGGTAGTCGCCATTCAGTTCGCTGTCGGAGGCGGGGAGTTTTCCGTACCGGGAGTCGACGGGCGCCTGGCGCATGGCGGCGGCGACCATGTCGATCATGCGGTCTGTCCAGGGTGTGCGGCCGAGGTACTCGGTGACGGTGATGAGGCCGTCCTTGGCATACTCGCCGGCGCCGAAGAGGCTGGCCGGGCCGAGTTTGCCGGTGGCGAGTTCGAGGTTGCCGGGCACGCCGTCCTGCACGTTCGTATAGCGGATCTCGTTACGGAGCATCTCCATCATGCGGCCGTGGTAGATCTGCGGGTCAGTCAGACGCGCGGTGAGGATGAGGTAGGGATACAGGTCTGCGCCCGAATTGTGGGGGGTGTAGAGGCGCTTGGGGTCCTTGGGGCGGTCGGGCAGAAGGAGCGTTTTCGGATCGGCGTGCTTGAGCCAGGCATGCATCAGGCGGCTGGAGGCCGAGAGGGCCTGGTCGTAGGCGGCGCCGTTCTGCTCGGGCGAGGAGGCAAACAGCAGGCAGAGGAGCAGGGAGGTCACCCGGTCATCATAGTTCATGGATGCGCAAGTCGCGGAACTCCACGCGGGTGTCGGGGGAGTGGATCTGGAGGCCGATCCGGCCGGGGGCCTGGAGCGCGGGCGGAAGCTGGTCGAAATCGGCGGTCTGGCGGCCGTCTACCCAGACGGTGCAACGGGGGCCGTGGACGCGGATCTGCAGAAGGAACCACCGGCCCTCGAGGTCGGACTCCAGAGAGCTGCGGCGGAGTCCGTAAACGGAGCCGGTCTGGAAGACGCCGTCGACGGGGGAGTAGATCTGGACCTCGAAGCCGCGGTTGGGACCCTCCGGCTGGCCGCGGAGGAAGATGCCGGAATTGACCCGGTCGTGAGTGCGGACGACGGCGCTGAGTTTGAAGTCCTGGAAGACAGGGGGGGCGTAGAGGATGGAGTCCCCGTTCATGCCCTCGATGACTCCGTCATGGGCGCGCCATTCACCGCTGTTGCCGCGGCGGCCCCAGCCGGCGATGGTGGTCAGTTCGACGAACTTGGTGGGGGCGCCGAGGTCATCAAGTTCGAGGTTGCGGAGGGCGTAGCCGTAGCCCATGTCGGGGAAGCCGATGACGCCGCGGCGGAGGCGGTGGCCCAGGCCGGGGACGGAGGAGAGGTCCAGATCCTGGACAACCGTGCCGTCGATGGAGGCCTTGAGGGCCGTGCCGCGCAGGTCGATCTCGACCTTGTGCCACTGGTCGTACGAAGCGGGCAGAAGGGTCTTGGGTTCAACGGCGTCCATCAGCGCGCCGGTGATCCAGCGGCGCGTTTGGGCGTTGAGGTCCCTGTGGTAGTCGTGGGCGAGGACCAGGGTGACGCCGGTGTGCTGGGGACGCTCCGAGCGGGCGGCGCGGAGGAGGACAGCGGCTTCGGCCCACTGGGTGAGCTTGTAGTCGAAGCGCAGGCGGAAGTTCTCATACTCGGCACTGGTGTGAATCCAGTTACCGGCCGAGGCACGGCCGGAGGTGCGGAGTTCGGAGTTGGAGGTATGGAAGGAGGGCCGGGGCCCCTCGTGCCGCCAGCCGGTGAGGGACTTGCCGTCAAACAGGGGGAGCCAGGCGGCCAGCAGGAGGAGGAATGCCATGCCTCCGCTTGTAGCACAGCTCCATAGGCTAGCCTCGATTTCCACGGCCCGTCCTGCGTAGGGTGACCTGGTTGGCCGTCAGGCCGAAACGCGCGCGAATTGGGCGATTGGCCGCTCTTTGCGTTATATATATCAAGTACTGATGGATGTGTGACGGCGTATTCATC